>CAMVCQ010000004.1 GCA_947166015.1 uncultured Lachnospiraceae bacterium | reverse complement strand
CTTCGGATGGTATAAAAAAACCGGAAGTTATTTCGTCTGAGGGTGAAGTAATTAGAAATTTATTTTCGCCTGAAAGACTCCTTGGTTTGTTTGACTATACCGAATGCAAGAGTGGGTTTATAGATAAAACAGGTAAGTTGGTGATTCCTTGTGAATATGATAACGTATATCCGTTCTATAATGGAGTTGCTCCGGTGGAAAAGGACGGAAAATGTGGCTGTATAGATAAATCAAACAAGATACTCATTCCTATCGAATATGAAGCGGCATTTGGAGGAGAGAAAGGTTTTTATTCTGTCATGAAGGATGGGAAATGTGGAGTTGTCGATGGCGAGAACCGAGAGGTGGTACCGTTTGTCTTTGATGATATGAGTGCTCCATCAGAGGGAATTGTCTATGGAATATATGATGGAAAACTTGTGATCGTGAATCTTAATCAGGACAGTACGTCGGACTGGGATCGCTCAGCCGATAAAACAGGGTATTTGCCGCAGAAGCTGGCAATAAAAACATCATCAAAGACAGTCAAGGCAGCCAAGCTGAAAAAGAAAGCACAGTCATTTAAGATAGCATCGGAGTCGGTGACAAAAGTGGCTTTCAAAAAGAAATCCGGAGATAAGAGGATTACGATATCGTCAAACGGTAAAGTCAGGCTACAAAAGGGACTTCCAAAGAAAACTTACAAAATTAAAGTAAAAGCAACAGCGAAGGATGATGGTCTGTACAAATCCGTGTCAAAAACGAAAACAATCAAGATCATCATAAAATAGGAGAACAGAGGAAGTATAATAAAAACAGCGATTGCATGCTTGCATGCAAATCGCTGTTTTTTTAGTTGCATTTTGAGGTTAATTTTGAAAGGTAAAAGTCGTTGTATTTTCAGCTTTCCTGATTTTTGATGACAGTCGATCTTTTACGTCTCATTATCAACACTGCAAGCAATGCCCCGATTACCATACCGACCCCGCCTCCGAGGGCAAGTGATCCGGGTGAGAATACTGAACCTGCCTTCGTCGTCTGGCTCACCGTCTTGTCGGCAGTCTTGTAGAAGACCTTAATAGTCGGCGGGTTATCTGGAAACAGATACGCTTTTTTGTTGAGATTTGCTGCTGCCTTAGCACCGAATTCATGTATGCCTGTCGTATATCCGTCAATGATGCTATCGTTGTTTTTGGTATATTTTAGCGAATCCGCAAGGATCGGCGTTCCGTGCGTATACTTCACTGCATAGAGAGCAAGCCACTGTCTCCCTATGTCTCCGTTTAAGTCGGCGAGATCTCTCATCGCCTTGTAGTTGTTTTTCTCTATGTCCGTGCTTCCTTCTTTACGATTGCACTTTACTGCTCTGTAGTATGCAGTCTGGTTTTTGATCACTATCTGAGTTCCGTCTTCATCATATGCGGTTATATCCGCTTCGTCGACCATGATCCCCGGGATTAACTTGAAATCAGTCCTATAGTATGCATTCGCCGCTTCCAATGTCCATTTGAAATTGAGAACAGTCAGGATGACAGCTGCCACAGCCATCCCTGTAGATAGTGCTCTGACGATATTTGTGGGTGTCGTGCTTATCGGGATTGATGACTGCTCTCTCAGGATGGTAGTCATCTCATCCGTCATGCCGGTATTAAGCATAGTTCCCGGCGCTGCTTTGAACGGGGAGGCGTGTGTGGCAACCATATCATTGGAGAGCTTATCCCATATTCCATCTAATATCTCATATGCGACCCGGTTATTAGAAACAACTCTTGACAAGTGACTGGCTATAGCCCCGGCTCCTATTGACCCTACTATACATCCCGCAACAACTCCCCACAGGATGATCTGAGTATTGCTCATACGGTAGTCCTCAGGATCCGTCTCCTTGGAAAGAGCATTCTGTCTCAGTTTCTCAGATGTCAATGCAACTCCGCCATCTTCATAGATTTCTCTGTCCACATTTTCATAGATGGATGCTTCTTTTACGTCTGAAACAAAAGATTCTGTATCTTTATATGTATTCTCATCTGCGGAGGCTATTACAAAGAGCTCAGTGAAGGATACAAAGTCCAATCCGGCTATCTGCCCGGGTGTGAGAGCATCCACCAATGGGTACAGATTTCTGATACCGGTTTTTGTAGAAAACTCCGACTTATCTTTACTGAAAAAATCTATCAGGGAGCCACCATCATAATCAAGTGTTTCAAGATAAGCACATACACCTACCTTCTCGGCATCATATGCTGTTTTCATAAACTTGGAGTTTGCATCAACAAGTGTATTTGCATCATCCATGGACAGATCAGTTGTATCAATGTTATCTGTACTGTCAACAGCTTCTCCGGCTTCTTCTATCGAATCGGTAAGTCCGGCTGCCGTATCTTCATATGAAAGCACAACGTCTCTGAAATCATCCCACTTGTTCAGAAGACCTGATGCCGTATCGTAGTACTGTTTGTCCAACTGAGCAAGCACATCCGCATGACTTTTCAGATTCGGATTTTCCTCCATTATTCTCTCTTCCAGATCGTCCGGTGTGGTTGAGAGAAATCTGTCTACCCATGTATCATCTGATGTATCAGTAGCTTTTGTAAGCAGCGTTTCGAGGAGCAGAACTGACTGTCCGTTACCCTGCATGAGGATAGTCAGGATATCTGCATGATTTTTCTTTTCAGAATCAGACAGAGCGTTGTATGCAGCGTCACCAAGCTCGTATTTTGTCTTATTCAAAAGAAGATCACCCATAGGCTTGCCGCCTGTGTCATCATCCGTGATCCTGTTCATCATCCTTCTCATATAGTCTGCGCGGATATGCCCCATGGATGACTTCGGTTTTTTGTAGTTTTCTCTGTACTCTTCAAGAGTTGCAATAAATCTGTCAACAAAAGGTTTGATCTGGGAATTCATGCACTTGTTCATCAGCAATTTGTAATCATTAACATCATAACCACCGTTCATATTCATCACAGCCAGATCAGTGACCGCATCGTTTGGATCCGATGTTGTCTTGTAACCGAGATAAACGATCTTGTCATTGGCACCCTCTTTGAAGGCACTCTTTGAGCCTGCACCATCGTTTAGATCGGCATAGTTTCCGTCATCATCCTTAAGGATGGTATACCCTTCATTTTCAAGTTCCTTTTTCGCCTCATCCTCTGTCTCACCCATACCGACTTTGAACTCAGATATGTATTTGCCGTCACCCGCAGCACCGGTCTCAGCCTTCGCTGCAGACGGAAGATGTGACAAGCCCTGTGACAGGTCACTCATCGGTGTGATACCGAGGATGATAAAGGTCATCATCACTGCTATGCTTTTTTTCATGATTTTTTTAATGTTTGTATCCATGGAATCCACCATCCTTTCCTGATTATGCTGCGATCATATCACACCTAAGGGGACAAAAAGGGGACAAATAGCAGCATTTTTAGCAGTGCTTTTCGTGTTATACAATGAAAAGAATTGTAAGTATCCTGATATTAAAGAACAGGACTATCCTGTTCTGCCGGTTCCTTCTTGCCTTTCGCGATCAGGACTATCGCAACGATCATTCCGAGGATTCCGGCACCGAGAGACAGCCACAGAAGGCCGGTCGAGGATCCGATCGTAGTCGCCAGTCCATCACTTGTTTCCATAGATGAAGTATCCGAACCGCTTCCGAAAAACAGCATCGCACCGGAAAAGACCGTCAGAGCAAAGCAGGCCGCCAGTGCTATATAGTGCTGCCACTGGACCTTGTGTCTGACCGGTCGTTTATTCGCTTTGATCGCATACTTTATATCTACATCACTCATAAAATCCATAAAATCAAGTCCGTTCATGTGGCTACCTCCTTATCCGATTGTTGATGCATCTTTCGCGCACCATTCAGATCCAAGTGTCAGTCCCTGCCGCAATGGTGTCTGAGACTCAATCCACCAATATCCCATCCTGCAATAGGTGCTTTCTCAGCCGATTTCTCAAGCGCATCAGCATCGACTTCACCTTGCTCTCAGAATACCCACAGAACTCTGCGATATCCTTAATGTCTTCCATGTACCAGTAGCGTCGCATAAAAACGACTAGCTGCTCAGACTTCAAATCCTCCAAAAACCGATTCATTGATTCTGCAAATGCGATGCGATCCACGATGTCCTCACCCGTATCACGAGTCATCAGGCAGGAGTCGATCTCATCGGTCAGATACACTATGCTTGAATCACGCTTCTCTGCGTGCATGTGACGGTATCGGTCAATGGAAAAACAGCGTACGATCCGAGCCAGATACGGATAAAGATATGTCACGGGCGAATCGGGTGGTATATTGTTCCACGCACGATAATACGTATCGTTCACGCACTCCTCCGCGGTCTCGGTGTCATACACCACCCTGTATGACACTGAATGCAACTGCTTTCCATATTGAACAGCGGTCTCGGCTATCGCCTTCTGGTCACGGTCAAAATAAAGTCGGATGATTTCTTCATCAGTCATATCATTTCCCTCGTCAACTAACCCTGTCATATAGGTATCCGAAATACTATCCGGGTTGGTTGCGTTTTATTATGATTTTTTTGATTTCAGTTTACTTTTTTTTGATTTTTCGATTATAGCATAACGAAAGATAGTATGTCAACAAATGTTCGGTATATGTGTATAAATATATTAAACATCCCGAATCATCGCATTTAAGCCTTGCGTAAGCAAGGCTTTTTTGCTATAGTGTATATATCAAAAAAGGGTGATGATAAAACCTGATTGCCACGATCATCGCAGGCGTTGCAGGAATTGCAGCAGGTGCAGGTATATGCATGAGAAGTCGCAAGAAGGCAAAGTGATGTAATAATAACAAAAAACTCTTGTATTTATGCTGTTATATTTTGTATAATGGTGATGAAGGAGTGATTACATGGGACTATTTAAAAAGAAAGTAAAACAGTTTGAGATAGGTTCACCCGTGTCCGGACGGATGACTCCGATTAGTTCTGTCAGTGATCCGGTATTTGCACAGGAGATGACCGGCAAGGGTGTGGCGATCGTACCTGAGGAAGGGGTGTTTTGTGCTCCGTGTGACGGGGTACTGGAGTCACTTTTTCCTACCGGACACGCATATGGAATATCAACTGCTGATGGTGTAGAGTTGTTCGTGCATATAGGACTTGATACCGTTAAGCTTGATGGAAAATTTTTTGAAACAGCAGTAAACCAGGGTGATACCGTAAAAAAAGGTGACAGGATCGTTGTTGCAGATATAGCGGAGATACAGAAGGCGGGTTTTGACCCGGTTACTCTGGTGGTGGTTTCGTCTCAGGGAGAGTACGCAGAGGTGGAGAAAAAAGAAGGAAAGGTATTCCCCGGTGATACCGTTATGGTATTGACATAGTTTGTCGGGGCATTTTTATAGAAATGCTGACGGCAGGTAAAACACACTGAAGTCACAATTTGCAACAAATAATTGAATTCGTGCTGTGATTGGGGTGTAATTATTGAGAGAGGGTACTATGGATTACGGTATAGTGAGCAGAAGGCTGATAGCTTGTCTCGGTGGCAAAGAAAACATACTCAAATCAGAGTCGTGTATGACAAGGCTCCGTGTTGATGTAAAAGAAAAAGCTATAGTCGATGTTGATGCGATAAAGTCTATAGAAGGCGTGATGGGTGTTGTTGACGCTGATGATATCCAGATTGTATTTGGACCGGGCATCGTAAACAAGGTGCTTGTAGCGTTTCAGACCGCACTTGATGAGGACGATGACAGTGTGACTAAGCTGGCTGAACAAAACAAAGCCCTGCAAAAGAAAAAACACAGCAATCCTGTCAGTGGATTTTTGAAAAGAATAGCAAATATTTTTATTCCTTTGCTGCCGGGTATCGTCGCAGCCGGATTGATGAACGGCATCACCAATCTGGTTTCCGTTGCAAGCCATGGAGCGTTCAATGATGTCTGGTGGTTTGCAGGAATCCGTACTATCGGATGGGCGCTGTTTGCGTATCTGCCGATATTTGTTGGCTACAACGCTGCCAAAGAATTCGGTGGGAGTCCGGTGCTTGGAGGGATAGCGGGGGCGATGTGCGTTGCCAACACTATGATGCCGCTCCTCACTGAGACAGATGGTAAAGCTATCCTGCTACCGATAACAGATATGCAGTACAACCCTGCAAGCGGTGGTATGATTGCTGCATTGATAGCAGGAGCCGGCTTTGCATTTTTGGAGAAAAAGCTTCGAAAAATAGTACCCGCCGTTATAGATACTTTTGTAAGTCCGCTTATTGTTTTGATTGTAGGCGGTCTTGCTTTGATACTGATCATTCAGCCGATCAGTGCGGTGCTTACGAGCGGACTTGTGATAGCGCTCGAGTTTTGTTACAGCAAGCTGGGGGCGTTTGGAGGATTTATACTGTCGGCAGGATTCCTTCCGCTTGTTTCAGTGGGGCTTCACCAGGCGCTGACGCCTATACATGTCATGCTAAATGATCCAAACGGAGCTACCGCCGGCATCAACTACCTCCTGCCGATCCTTGTGATGGCCGGCGGAGGACAGGTGGGTTCGGGACTTGCGCTTTATTTCAAGACAAAAAACAAAAAGCTGAAACGATATATACGTGACTCGATCCCTGTCGGGGTACTTGGTGTCGGGGAGCCACTTATGTATGCGGTTACTCTGCCACTTGGAAAAAGCTTTGTGACAGCGTGCATTGGCGGCGGACTGGGAGGTGTGCTTGCTTCATTGTTCCACCTCGGAATGGTGTCGCAGGGAGCATCAGGCATCCTGGGTGTGCTTATCATTCAGCCCGGTCAGGAGATACAGTTTCTTTTGGCGTTACTCGGAGCTTATGTGGGAGGCTTTGTGCTGACATGGTTTTTTGGTGTTGATGAAAAAAGGATCAATGAGGTTTACGGAGGATAAAAATGAAAAAGCGGACAGCCAGAAAGCTTTTGATTTTTATAGTCCTGTCGTTGTTTTTGCTGACAGGAGTTTTGGCGTATGCATTTTTGGCGGGTGACAAAAGTGTTTCGCCACTCGGGAGCATTTTTTCAGGAGGAGAGGCAGCGAGCGGAGACGGAGCTCAGGGCGAGGAGGAAACAGAGCCCACACCGGAGCCTACTCCGGATCCGTATGCGATCACGGAGTTTTCGCCGACGCATACAGACAAAACCAAGCCGTCCGGGATGATAGAGTTTACAAACGTTATGGTGGACGGAAAGCAGTTAAGCAGTATCAAAAAGTACAAAAACAAAGGAACCATAGATTTCGGCGTTGGCAGGGACTACACTGATGTGCAGGGAGTGATCACGTTCAGGGGCAATAACTTCAGGGACAATCCCACGTACGGTGCCGCCGATATGAAAAAGTTCAAAATGAAAAAGCTCTGGAGTGTACCGACCAAAAGCCTTACGCTTCAGGGGCAGCTCTGGAGCGGAAACGGATGGACGGGACAGCCTCTTTTGGTGCGCTGGCCGGCATCTGTCAAAAAGCATATGAACATGAAAAAATGGGCCAAAAAAGACGATGACCTGGTGGAGGCTATCTATGCCAGCCTCGATGGAAACATATACTTTTTGGATATCAAAACAGGTAAGCAGACAAGGGATACCATGCAGACCGGGTTCGTGTTCAAAGGTGCGGGAGCACTCGATCCCAGAGGATATCCGATCATGTATGTTGGCTCCGGATATGATTCGCCGGGAGGAAAGTCAAGAGCATTTATCATAAATCTTTTGGACTGCTCTATCATGTACGAGTACGGCTGTGCTGATCCGTACTCACTCAGAGGATCGCTTAGCTACTTTGATTCTTCATCACTTGTGGACGCCGAAAACGATACGCTCATCCAGCCGGGTGAAAACGGGATACTGTATCTGATAAAGCTCAATACAGACTATGATGAGGCAGCGGGTAAGCTATCGATCAAGCCGGGCAGGATAGTCAAATGGAGATACAAAGGGAAAAGAAGCGGCAGCACTTATTGGCTGGGTATGGAGGATTCTGCGGCTATTTACAAAGGCTATATGTATATCGCAGATAATGGCGGACATCTGATGTGCCTTGATCTGAATAAACTTAAGCTTGTGTGGACTCAGGATATCCTTGATGATTCAAACTCCACGCCTGTTCTGTCGGTGGAGGACGGAAAACTCTATCTATACATAAGCACGTCGTTCCACAAAGGGTGGAGAAGCTCATCATCGGCTGATATCCCGATATGGAAAATAGATGCCGAAAACGGAGAGATCCTGTGGAAAACATCGTATAAATGTCAGTCCCTTGAGGGAAATTCCGGAGGTGTTCAGTCAACTATTGCCGTGGGACACGGATCGCTTGATAATTATATCTATGTGACTGTGGCAAAAACAGGAGGTCTCTACAACGGAGTGATCACGGCACTCAAAAAATCCTCCGGCAAAGTGAAGTGGGAGCAAAAAGGACCATACACCTGGTCGTCTCCCGTGTGCGTGTACAATTCAAACGAGGGAGGAAAAGATGTAGTTGTATACGCGAGAAGTGATTCCAAGCTGATGATGCTTGACGGTAAATCAGGAAAAACGCGCAGCGAGCTCGACCTCGGCAGCGGAAATGTCGAAGCGTCGCCTGCTGTGTTTGAAAATATATTGGTGCTCGGCACCAGAGGATGCAGGATAAACGGAGTGAAGTTCAAGTAAAAAAAGGAGGTAGGCATCATGAGAAAAAGCACTATGAAAAACATCGTGAAAAAGGCTGTGGCCGGAGCACTGTTACTTTCACTTGTGATGACGTCAGTACCTGTGATGTCATACGCAAAGGAAGAAGGGGATGTGCCCGTGCCGGAGGTAACAGAAGAAGAACCAAAGGCTATACCGCAGGAGTACGATGCGTATGATATTGATATGCTCGCTACTGTATATGAGGACAACAACCTCAAGGTAAATGTAGAGAATGCAAAGATAAATGATGAAAAAGACCAAAGCGACGGAACAGAAAATGCAGTACTTATAAAAGCTCCGGCAAGTGATGTTGAAAGTGGTGATATCACGATTGATAAGCCGGTTGATTTTTCAAAAGCAAAAGCCGGTCAGATCATTGTTGGAGGACTGTGTGAGAGGAAAAAACCTGCTACTGTCAGTTTTTATTTAGATGCTGAAACTACGCCATTTGCAACGGTTGATGTAGCCAAGCAAAAGGGAAAGGATAACTGGACAAAAAACGGAAATGCAAGTGCGCCGATTACCAAAAATATAACCGGAAAGCACACGCTTAAAATGAAGTTCTCTTTTAAAGGAATGAGTGCCGAGGATAAAAAAGACAAAACGACAGTCTTGCTCAGATATGTGGCGTTCTCTGCGTTTGATATGCCTACCATCAATTTTAACCTTGATGAGAGTCTGGGAACTATCGCTGAGATGAACAATGATTCGGAGCACAAAACAGAGTGCTACGGAGACATGTCTATAGAAATTCCGGAAGGATACAAGTCGGAGTACGGCGGTGCTGACAGCGCAGGAACATACGAGCTTGAGTACATCAGAGGCAGGGGAAACTCAACCTGGGGACCGTCAAAAAAACCATACAAGGTTAAGCTTGACAAGGCGGCTGACCTGTTTGGAATGGGCAAAAATAAGCATTGGGTTTTGCTGGCGAATTATTTTGATTATACGATGCTCAGAAACAAATATACATATTATCTGACAGAAAAAATGAAAATGGAGTTTACGCCGCAGTGCATTTTTGTAAATGTTGTCATGAACGGTCAGTACCTGGGGAGTTACTATCTGTGTGAGCAGGTGCGAGTCGGAAAAGGAAGGATAGAGATAGATGACCTTGAGGATACTCCTGATGTTTCATCCGGAGAGGAACTTACGGGCGGATATTTCTTGTCGATGGAATACGGAGATGGTTACCGTTCATTCCAGACAGAAAGAGGAATGCAGTTATATATAGAAAATCCGGAGATATCGGAAAAAGCAAATAATTTTGCGCAAAAAGACTATATTGCGGATTACTGTCAAAAGGTTGAGGATGCTCTGTTTGGAAAAGATTTCAAGGATGCAGAAGGGCATTCTTATACGGAGTATATGGATATAGATTCGGCTATTGATTTTTACCTTATCCAGGAGTTTTCATTAAACGGTGACGGATTTGCGGGCGGAAGCAATTATCTCTACAAAAAAAGAAACGGAAAGCTTTACTGGGGACCGCTTTGGGACTTTGATTATGTTGCCTGGGGTGCGACTGAGGTGAGCGGAAACGATACGATTGGATTTTTGCATAATGGTGTGACGTGGGTTCAAAGGATGCTCGAGGATCCGGTTTTCCTGAAAAAATTCAAAGAAAGATGGAAAGAAGTAAAAGTGATAATTGAGGACACCATAAAAGATGGTGGTGAAATTGATATACTTGCAAAACAGATGGAGTTCTCGCAAAAAACAAATTACAAAGTTGCGAGTACAACATTGATCGATGATCCGGTAGAAGGCGAAGGTGAATTGACCTACGGATCAGAGGTGGATAGATTCAAGCGCTGGATATCGGAAAGGTTAAATTGGTTCGATGCAAACATCAATACTATAAATGGTGGAGGCAAAAAAATCACATTTAAAGTGGGAAACAAAAAAGTTGCAGTTGTTCCGATACAGGAAAATTATGTAATAGATGAAATGCTTCCGAAAGAGCCTACAAAAAAAGGATATAAATTCCTCGGATGGTACACAAAAAAAGGAAATAAATACAAAACAGAAATTCATGATATATCCTTAGAAAAAAGCATTACCGTATATGCAAAATGGGAAAAGGTATACAAAATGAAGGGCGGAAACCGAATAGTATTTTTGCAGGACGATGTATACTGCCCGCTGTATTATTATGAGTTTACATTAAACTATGTTTCATATCCCGGTAATGTCCCTGTCAACAAGATAAAATGGTCCGTGGATAACAAAAAACTTGCAACAGTCAAAAACGGAGTATTGCAACCGGTGCTTGGAAAAGCAGGAACTGTTACGGTAACCGCAAAGTACAACAAAAAAAAGATAACCTGCAAGGTGCACCTTGTTGAAGGAGATAAGCTTAAATATATGACCTCATTTAAGCTGGTAAAATCAAAGCTTAAGCTCAAGAAAAAATCATATGGCATAGTAAGGGTGACACCTACGCCGAAAAAATGTGCTTATGAAGATCTACTGGGACAGGTACATTTTTATTCTATGAATGATAAAATAGCTACTGTCGATCATGAAACAGGAGTTGTCAAGGCAAAGAAAAAAGGAAAAGTAACTATTGTTGCCATATATGGAAACACGATGAAAAAGTGTAAAGTAACAGTTAAATGATCAAAGGATATACAGATATACTCTGTGTATACCAAAAGCTCCTTGCGGGTACAATTATATCCCTGCATAGGGGCTTCGGAGGAAATGTGAATGAAAAAGGATGTTGTGTCAAAAAAACTATCTATGAGATTTGCTGCTTTATTTTTGGCAGGAGCGATGCTTTTTTCGTACGGGGCTGTTGGGATTGCAAATGCAGCCGGAGATAATGCCGGAGACAGTTCCGGTCTCGGTGACAGCGTCAGAGGCGGTGGCGCGGCTGTCACAAACCAGACGGATGAGCTTGGATATTCCGTGAAGCTGTATGACAATACGAACGGACTTCCGACATCGGATGCAAACGCTATACTGTCAACGAACGACGGATTTTTGTGGATAGGCGGATACAGTGGACTTATACGCTACGACGGCACGACATTTGAGAGGATAACCGGAATTGAAGGCGTAACAAATGTCAACACTTTGTTTCAGGACAGTGAGGATAGGATTTGGATCGGTACCAACGATAATGGAGCTGTAGTGACATACAAATCAGAAACCATGCACTTTGATTACAACAACGGCCTGAATTCTTCCAGTATCAGATCGATCGCTGAGGATAGTGACGGAAACATAATCATAGGAACAACGCAGGGGTTATACTATATTGACAAATCCATGAAGGTACACACTCTGGATGAGCCACTTTTAAACAATGATTATATCCAAAAGCTCGTATCAGATGAACATGGGAAAATATACGGAAGTGCACGAAGCGGTTCGGTGTTTTGCATAGAGGGACTCAAGGTCACATCAACGATCAATCCCTCCAATATAGGGATGTCTAAGGTAAACACAGTGTACCCGGATCCTGATGAGCAGGGCGTTTTGTACCTTGGAACCACTGATTGCAAGGTTTACAGAGGAAGTATAAGTGATGAGTTTAAAAATGTCAAAACCATAAACATTTTTGATGCAGACGTAGACGGTTCTGTCAGTGATCTGACGGAAGCAGATGAAAAGCCTGTAAACTGGATCACCAAAGCGAGCGGAAAAATCTGGGTTGTAAGAGATGACATAGTTGGATGGCTTGATTCCGGTTATGTATTTCATTCGATCAAAAATCTTCCGTTAAACAGTGCCATATCATCAATGGAAGAGGACTATGAGGGCAACCTGTGGTTTGCATCGACAAGGCAGGGAATACTAAAAATAGTTGAAAACAAGTTTTCAAATATCACTGAGAGAAACGGATTGAAGGAAGCGGTAGTAAACGCTACATGTCTTCACGAGGGAAACCTTTACATCGGTACCGATACCGGACTGCAGATATTTGACAACAGATCATCACTTATCAATAATCCTCTCGTAAAGCATATAGGAGGAGCAAGGATCAGGTGTATCAAAGAGGACAAAAACAAAAACCTTTGGATTTCAACATATACCGAAGATCTGGGGCTTATATGCTATACAAAAAACAAAAATATAATCAGCTTTACAACCAAAAACGGTATGCCGGATAATCAGATCAGAGGTACTTGTGAGACTGCGGACGGATCGATACTCGCTGCAACCAACAAAGGTCTTGCTGTTATCAAAAATAACAAAGTAGAAAATGTCATAGATGCAAGCAAAGGGCTTGATAATACCGTTATCCTTACCGTAGAGGAGGATGACGACGGAACGTATTATCTCGGAACTGACGGTGGAGGTATCTATACCGTAAACGGGAGCACTATCACGCACAAAGGAAGAGTAGACGGACTTACAAGTGATGTTATACTCAGGATAAAAAAAGATAAAAAAAGAGGAGTTCTTTGGATCATCACTTCCAACTCTATCCAGTACGTGAAGGACGGACAGATAAAGGAAGTAAAAGGCTTTCCGTATAACAATAATTATGATATCTACTTTGACAAAGGAGATAATGCCTGGGTTGTAGCATCCAATGGTTTCTATGTTGTGAAAGCAGAGGATATGCTGTATAAATCAGAGTATGATTATCAGCAATACGATAACAACAGCGGTCTGCCAAGTATGGCAACTGTAAATGCATACAGTGAGCTCGGCGATGACGGAACTTTGTATGTGGCTGCAAGGAACGGAGTTTTTTCGGTAAACATAGAAAAATATTTTGAAAAATTGCATGACATCAGACTAAATGTCCCATACGTAGAAGCGGACGGAGAAAGGTATTTTGCAGATGAAAACAACCTTATCACGCTTCCCGCGTCAGCTGAAATAGTCACCGTATATGGATTTGCGATCACATATTCTATGCAAAATCCCAAGATCAGATACAGACTTGACGGGGTAGACAGCGATTACAACAACGCATTCAAAACAGAGTTTCAGCCGGTCAGATACACAAACATCAAAGGTGGTACATATACATTTCAGCTTAGTGTGACCAATGCTTCTACAGGTCAGATACAGCAGACACAAAAAGTAACAATCCAAAAAAACAATGCTTTCTACGAGGAGACCTGGTTTGAGCTTTTGGTATGCTTGTTGGCTTTGGGCTTGATCATTTTGGTATTTAGGGTGTATATAGCAAGAAAAACAAAAGCATTCCTGAAAAAACAGGAAAAGGATAGATTGCTTATCCGTGAGATGGTAGAGGCATTCTCAAAAACAATAGATATGAAAGACCGCTATACGCGCGGTCATTCGGCGAGAGTTGCGAGATATACTGTCATGCTTGCGGAGGAAATGGGAAAAAGTCAGGAAGAACTGGATGCTTTCTACAACATAGCACTGCTGCACGACATCGGAAAGATCGGAATCCCCGGAGAGGTGCTGAACAAGCAGGGCAAGCTTACTGATGAAGAATTTGCGATCATCAAATCACATACGACTCTGGGAAAGGATGCTCTGAAAAATATAAGCATTATGCCGGAGCTTGCGATAGGAGCGGGATCTCACCACGAGCGTCCTGACGGGCATGGTTATCCCGAGGGTCTTTCGGGTGATGATATACCTGAAGTAGCAAGGATAATCGCAGTTGCTGATACATTTGATGCGATGTACTCGGATCGTCCTTACAGGAAAAGGATGAACTTTGACAAGGCTGTATCAATTATAAAAGAGGTGTCAGGAACCCAGCTTGATTCCGAGGTTGTCGATGCATTTTTGCGCCTTGTGAACAAAGGATATTTCAAGGCGAAGGATGATGACGGCGGCGGAA
The DNA here is from genome assembly GCA_947166015.1 of uncultured Lachnospiraceae bacterium. GTDB lineage: Bacteria > Bacillota > Clostridia > Lachnospirales > Lachnospiraceae > Eubacterium_F. Next base: position 43,337 of record CAMVCQ010000004.1, on the reverse strand, counting down.
GTACCGAGGATATAAACAATATCAGGAAAAATTATGATAAATAATAGGGCTTGCGTAGATGCCTGTGTCCAACAAAGGATGATTTTATTAAAGTGAAGTGAAATTCTGCAAGTATCAAAGTAAGTGTTGCGTTATCCGACAGAATGTGGTATAGTAATGGTTAGTTTAATGAGACTCGCGACACGATTGCGGTCTGATAGAATATAAGGAGGGTTTAGTAAATGTTAGTTTCAGCAGAGGAAATGCTCAAAAAAGCAAAGGCAGGTCACTATGCAGTTGGACAGTTCAACATCAACAACCTTGAGTGGACAAAGTCAATACTGCTCACAGCACAGGAGATGAAAAGTCCGGTGATCCTCGGAGTATCAGAGGGCGCAGGAAAGTATATGACCGGATTTAAGACAGTTGCAGCTATGGTAGATGCTATGGTTGATTCACTTGGTATCACTGTTCCGGTTGCTCTTCACCTTGATCACGGTACATATGATGGATCAAAGGCTTGTATCGAGGCGGGATTCTCATCGATCATGTTCGACGGTTCTTCACTTCCGATCGAGGAGAACGTAGAGAAGACAAAAGAGCTTGTTGCTATATGTAAGGAAAAAGGAATCTCTATCGAGGCTGAGGTTGGTTCTATCGGTGGAGAGGAAGACGGTGTTATCGGCGCAGGTGAGTGTGCTGATCCTGAAGAGTGCGAAAGAGTTGCTAACCTTGGAGTTACAATGCTCGCAGCGGGAATCGGAAACATCCACGGTGCATATCCTGAAAACTGGGCAGGACTCAGCTTTGAGACACTTGATGCCATCCAGCAGAAAACAGGAGATATGCCGCTCGTTCTTCACGGTGGTACGGGAATTCCTGATGATATGATCAAAAAAGCCATCTCACTCGGAGTTTCAAAGATCAATGTAAACACAGAGTGTCAGTGGGCATTCCAGAAAGCTACACGCGAGTACATCATGGCAGGAAAAGACCTCGAAGGAAAAGGCTTTGACCCGAGAAAGCTTCTTGCACCGGGTGCTGAAGCAATCCGCGAGACAGTAAAAGAAAAGATCCTTCTTTTCGGAAGTGACGGAAAAGCGTGACAGGATTAATGTAAGTAAAAATGACGAGTAATACTTGAAATCTTTTAGGACCTGCAGTCAATTTAGTTGACTGCAGGTTTTATCAAGAAAAGGGATATATATAGGAACAAAGCTTGCACAATCAATGTGGATTGTATATAATCATATAATTGGGAGAAAGAAATGGGCAGTATCAGATTGATGGCGCCGTGTCACTTTGGTATGGAAGCGGTTTTGAAGCGTGAGGTGACAGACCTTGGCTACGAAATCGATGAAGTGGTCGATGGAAGAGTGACATTTATCGGAGATGAGGATGCGATAGCAAAGGCAAATATCAACCTCCGTACGACAGAGAGAGTGCTCGTGAGAGTGGCAGGTTTCGAAGCAAGGACCTTTGATGAGCTTTTTGAAAGCGTAAAAGCGCTCGAATGGGAGAGATACATCCCGAAAAACGGCAGGTTTTGGGTGGCCAAGGCAAACTCCGTGAGCAGTCAGCTGTTCAGCCCCAGAGATATACAAAGAATTGTAAAAAAAGCCATAGTCGAGAGACTCAAACAAACCTACGAGCTGGACATTTTTCCTGAGGACGGTGCGGACTATCCGCTTCGGATAAGTATAGTGAAGGATTTTGTGACTATCGGGCTTGATACAACCGGTGAGTCGCTTCACAAAAGAGGATACAGGAAGTATACGGCCCCGGCACCTTTGACCGAGACGCTTGCATCGGCGATACTTCTTCTGTCGCCATGGAAGGCTGACAGGGTGCTTGTTGATCCGTTTTGCGGCAGCGGAACGATACCCATAGAGGCTGCTATGATCGCAAGGAAGATAGCTCCGGGGATGAAAAGAAGCTTTTTGGCGGAGCGATGGTGTGAGGATGCGCAGGGGAGTACCGGTCGGTCAGGACATTTTTCTGATGGAGATATGCTCATAACATCATCCTTTGCATTGAAAGAGTCGTTTGAAAGGATCCGAAAAGAAGCCGAAGAGCAGGTGATTAAAGGCGGCGAGCCGCTTCAGATAGCAGGGTACGACATAGATGACGAGGTGATACGCTATGCCAGGGCAAATGCAGAACTTGCTGGAGTCGAGGCAGACATACACTTTCAGAGGCGTGATGTGGCTGAGTTTTCGAGCCCGAAAAAATACGGCTTTGTCGTGACCAATCCTCCGTACGGCGAGAGGCTTTCCGACAAAAATGAAATGAAGTCGTTGTACAGGCTGATAAGCGACAGGATAGCAGATGATCCGTCCTGGTCGTGGTTTATATTGAGCGGATATGAGGATGCGGAGAAAGACATCGCAAAAAAAGTTACAAAAAGAAGAAAGATATACAATGGTATGTTGAAAACATATCTGTATCAATATATGGGTGATAAGCCTCCCAAGCGGAGATGAAAAAGGGGTGAGAACAATCGTTGACAAAATAACAGGAAAGTTTCAAAAGCTATACGATTTTTTGGTCGGCGATCGTGATCTGTGGCAACAGTTGTTGAACATCTCGGTGGTGATTGCGATTGTAGGTGCGCTGGTTTCGGCTATCATATCGGTTGCAATGGATAGTTCACCGATAGCCATAGCTGCTTTTTTGGTTGCCTGTGTGTTTGCATGCTTTTGTCTATATATGTCATTGAGATCAAAAGACATAGTTTACGCGGCGGTTCTTTTTTCTGTCGTTGCAAACTTCATACTGTTTCCGATCATGTACTTCACATCGGGCGGATATCACGGAGGCATGCCACTTTGGCTGCTGTTGAGTCTTGTTATAAGCTGGCTTATAATCCGAAAAAAAGTATTGTATATCGTATACGGCGCAGGTTTGATCTTTCAGTGTGCCTGTATAGTATTTAGTGCTTATCATCCGGAGACGGTGATCCGTTTTGATTCGGAAACTGCGGTGGTAGTCGATGTGGTACAGTCTCTGGTTTTGGTATCACTGATCTTCGGAATTATGATCAAGTACCTGAGTCACGCGTACGAAAAGAAAAATCAGGAGCTTGATGAAGCCAACGCTTCTCTTGAAAAAGCAAATCAGCGAATCACGCTCCAGTCAATGTACACGCTTGCAAAGACGATAGATGCCAAGGACAAGTATACAAACGGTCACTCTATGCGAGTTGCTGATTATTCAAAAATGATCGCACAGAGAATGGATTTTTCTGAAGAAGAAATTGAAGAAATATACAACATGGCTATGCTCCATGACATAGGGAAAATAGGAGTTCCCGATGCAATAATAAATAAAAACACAAAGCTTTCGGATGAAGAATACAATATCATAAAAGGTCACCCGGGTATCGGGTTTGACATTCTTTCCGAGATGCCTGAGATGAGAGAGGTTGGGGCAGGGGCCAGGTGGCATCACGAGAGGTATGACGGAAAAGGATATCCTGACGGATTAAAAGGTGAGGATATACCGATACAAGCGAGAATAATAGGTGTGGCGGATTCATACGATGCTATGACAAGTAACAGAAGTTACAGAAAATATCTGCCGCAGGATGTGGTAAAAAGCGAGATTGAGAAGGGCAGAGGAACCCAGTTTGATTCAAAAATCGCAGACATCATGCTTGAAATAATTGAGGAGGACACTAACTATGAACTCCGAGAAAAATAAACTCCTTCTCAGGGAATTCTATGATCATGCAATAAGAAACGGAGTAGATGAGGACGTGATCTTTTCCGCGGACAATCTCATGGAATACGTTGATACTGCACTGGATGCGTATAGAGAGTATCCTTTGTTTTTGCAGACATTTGACGGGGTGTATAACGAAAAAGTTCTGTCAAGAATGATGAAGGTTGATTTCAGGAGCAGACTGAAGCTGATGGGTGGGATCGCCAGCAGCAAAAACTACGAATCGATACTTCTTTTTGAGCCGCCAAATACTCCAAAAACGGGGATGGTTGAGTATGTTAGAGTGGCAGATGTGGGTGATTTTTCATTGCTTTTCAGATCCGCCATGTATAAACAGGAAAAATACGAAGACTATGCTATTGAAAAAAGAAAAGAGTACTTAGATGACAACACATGGTATATATACATTTTTGCAACAAGGAATGAGTTTCAGCGACAGGGACATGGCAAAAAGCTGATAAAGCTTTTGTGTTCTTTTGCAGATATAAACGGGTATAAAATTTGTCTTGAAACAAACCTGAAAGAAAATGTGACAATGTATGAAAACTTCGGGTTCAAAAATGTGGATTCGTCCGTATATAAAGAGACTTTGGAACATTATGTAATGTTATATACGGGTAAAAAATAACAATTAAATATCGGCTGATGAAGGCAACAAAGCAAGTAAAAAAAGACAAAAAATAATATTCGGTTTTCAGAAAAAATCAGTACTTATCGGAGGGAAAAACAGTGGACAAAAAAACGCTTATTTTTGCAACAGGAAATCAGGGGAAGGTCAATGAATTCAAGCAAATGCTCGGAGATGAATACGAGATTTTGTCGATGAAGGATCTGGATATCGATATAGATATAGTTGAGGACGGAAAAACCTTTGAGGAAAACGCTATCATCAAGGCGAGAACGGTTTCTGATGCCACCGGGAAAATGGTGCTTGCGGATGATTCGGGATTTGAGGTTGATGCCCTGAACAAAGAGCCCGGGATTTACTCGGCAAGATATCTGGGAGAGGATACGCCTTACTCTATCAAAAATGCAACGATACTTGACAGATGCAAGGATGTTCCGGATGACAAAAGGGCTGCGAGGTTTGTGTGTGTGATCGCCTGTGCTTTTCCGGACGGAAGGACAGAGACTGTCGAGGGCGTTATAGAGGGTAAGCTTGCCTATGAGCCTGCCGGTGAAAACGGATTTGGTTATGATCCTATTTTTTACTATCCTGAGAGAGGGATGACGACCGGTGAAATGGAGCCCGAGGAAAAAAATGCCATCAGCCACAGAGGGCAGGCAGTGAGAAAGATGGTTGAGCTTCTGAAAGGCATAGAGGCGTGATGTCGGTGTTTGCAGTCGGCGTATACAGGATTTGGAGACAGAATAAATATGGAAAAAGCACTTTTATTCAGTGATTCGCATGGATCAAATGAAGACATGATAAATGTGATAAAGCAGTATGCCGGTCAGGTGAGTGCGGTGTTTCACATGGGTGATATCCAGGGTGCAGAGGGGTTACTGCAAAACGCTGCATCGGAGATTGGATGTTTAGCTTATATCGTGAGAGGAAACTGTGACAGAAATCCCGACCTGAAAGAAGCAAATGTGATAGGCTTTGCCGGGAAAAGGATCGCTTTGTGTCATGGACATCGCTTTGGCGGGTACGGTGATCCGGATATGGATTCGCTTAGGTATTTTGGTGAGGAGAACAATGCGGATGTGGTGCTTTTTGGGCACACGCATAAGCCGTTTTGTGAGAAGTTCGGTGAGGTTTTGATCTGCAATCCCGGGAGTATTTCGCAGCCGAGAGGCGGCTCGAAGAAAGGGTATGCGGTGTTGGTGGTCGACGAGGACGAGGTGAGTGTGGAGTTTTTTGAGGTGTAATATGGTTTAAGATGTATAAACGAGCAGGGTGAGTTGATTGATAGTAACTTTGTTACTATCAATCAACCCGCGGCAGTCGCCGCGTGTTTTTGCAAGTAAAAACGCGTGGCAACAAGCAAGCTTGTTTCCACGCGTTTTATACTTGCAACTCACTCTGCTCGTTGCTTCGCGAGAGCTGTTGGCGGGGCTTGAACCCGTGACCTCCGCCTTACCAAGGCGACGCTCTACCGACTGAGCTACAACAGCACTGTATTCAGTATAGTATCAGATTATGCATGTTTTGTCAATAGTCGAATATTAGAAAAAAACGAGGGGAAAAAGTATTGAATAAGTATTTGTTATTATTTTTGATCTCAATGGTACCTATTGTCGAGTTGAGAGGAGCTATTATCCTGGCAGCCGGTTATGAGGCGACGGATCCGAATTTTTCCATGATCTGGGCCTATGTCGTATGCGTGTTGGGCAATATGCTCCCGGTTCCGTTCATTTACATCTTTTTAAGAAAGCTTCTTGAGTGGGGAGCGGACAAGATCATCATTGGAAAGCTTTTCACATTTGTGCTGGAAAAGGGTGAAAGAGCCGGCAAAAAACTCGAAGAAAAAGCGGGCAAAGGATTGTTTTTGGCACTGTTGCTTTTCGTAGGGATACCTATCCCGGGCACGGGAGCATGGACGGGAACTCTTGGAGCGAGCATTCTTGATATGAAGTTTAAGCCCACTATTTTTGCCGCAATGGGAGGCGTTATTTTGGCGGGGATCATCATGAGTGCTGCAGGGATGCTTGGAGTATCGTTTTTTGTATAATTTAGATAAGGTTGGATCGGATCATTTTTCCGGGAGGTTGGTATGAAGACAGAAAAAAGCGTATCACAGATCATCGCAGCTCATGTGCTGACATACTTTAACTTTCTGAATCTGGTTTTGTTTGTGCTGATCCTGATTTCGGGGCAGTACAAAAATATGCTTTTTATGGGAGTTGTCGTAAGCAACGCGCTGATCGGTATTGTTCAGGAGCTGCGCGTAAAAAAGCTTATTGACAGACTTACCGTACTGACTGCGACCAAGGCAAAAAGGCTTGATCTGACAGATGAAACAAAGAAAACCATAAGCGGCGCGGTGATCGCGGAGGGCGAGAGCTTCCGCCTTGACAGCCTTGATGAAAAGATAGATGAAGACATCAAAAATGCGCCTTTTTCGGAATTAAAAATAGAAGACCTTCAGGTCGGTGATGTAATCCGCCTGAGCGCAGGCGACCAGATAGTTTGCGATTCTGTCGTACTTGTATCCGAAGGACTTGAGGTGGATGAATCAATGCTTACCGGAGAATCGGTTCCGGTTCACAAAAAAGCCGGCGATGTGATCTTTTCCGGAACGCACATTGTAGCCGGAGGGACGGTTTGCTATGTGGTACATACAGGTGAGGACAACTATGCAGCCGGCCTGGTTAGAAAAGCAAAGACAAAAAAACGTGCATCATCGGAGATGCAGGATGCTATAAATAAGATCATTCACTATGTGTCATTTGCGATCATCCCGATCGGGATCACACTTTTTTCGATACAGTTTTTCAGAGTAAAGGTGGGAATGTCGGATGCGTTGGTAAACACTGTTGCGGGCGTTCTCGGAATGATCCCTGAAGGCCTTGTCCTGCTTACGAGCGTTTCATTTATCATAGGTGTCGGCAGGCTTGCCGGAAAACGCGCACTCGTGCAGGAGATGGAGGCGATAGAAGCACTTGCGAGGGTCGACACACTATGCCTTGACAAAACCGGAACCATCACTACGGGAGCGCTTAGGGTAGAAAAGCTCGTGAGGATCCGTGAAAAATACACCGATGCTACGGATAATGATATAACCTCAAAAACAGACGGTGGCACAAAAGATCACATGGTTACCCTTATGGAGGGAATTGCATACGCATTTTCGGAGACAAATGTCACCGGCGAAGCTCTAAAAGAGTTTTTTGAGGATACAAAGCCATACGAGATCACAGAGTCTCTTCCATTTAATTCCAGAAGAAAATATATGGGAGTAACCTTTGCGGGGGAAGGTACTTTCGTTCTCGGAGCTCCTGATTTTTTGACAAAGGAAGAGGCTATAATATCAGAGTCCGAAGGATACGCAAAAAAAGGCCATAGAGTTCTGTTGCTTGCCAAAACGGATAAGCTTGCTGATGAGCCCTCTGAACTGACGGGCACAGAGCCGATAGGGCTAGTGGTGATGTCAGACTGCGTGAAGGAGGATGCACCCGAGACACTTAAGTTTTTCAGAGATATGGGCGTGCATATCAAGATACTGTCCGGGGATAATCCTGCTACGGTTGCAGCGGTTGCCGCAGAGGCCGGACTCGAAAACGCAAGCTACTATGTGGATGCCACTACGCTTCCTGCTGATGAGGATGAGCTTAGAAAGGTAGCATCAAAGTACACTGTATTTGGTAGGGTTTCACCTGAGATGAAGTATCATCTGATACGGGTTTTTCAGTTTTCGGAAAAACCGGATGATGCGGATAAGCAAAAAAATAAAGCGAAAAAGAAAGATCAGTCATCCGTAGTAGGAATGGTCGGAGACGGAGTAAATGATGTCCTTGCGCTCAAGGAAGCGGACTGCTCCATAGCGATGGCAAACGGTGCGGATGCTGCCAGACAGACCGCGCATATCGTCCTTACTGATTCAAACTTCGCATCTATGAAGGACATTGTGAGAGAGGGAAGGACGATCATAGCAAATATAGAAAGAGTAAGTGCTTTGTATCTGACAAAGACTATCTACTCTATGATACTTTGCGTATTATTTATAATAATAGGCGGAAGCTATCCGTTTAAGCCGATACAGCTAAGTCTCATCGGTGCAACGGCTATCGGGATACCGAGCTTCCTTTTGGCGCTTGAGCAGCACGAGGAACCTGTCATCAGCGGATTTTTGAAGCACGTATTTAGAATATCGCTCCCCGGAGCTATCGGTATGACTGTGGTGACGGCGGCAGTAAGAGTGCTTGACTTGATGTTTAAGCTCGGTCCGGAGATCACAAGCACCATGAATATGTATCTCGGCGGTGCGGTGAGCCTTTGCGTGCTCGTGTATGTATGCAAGCCAATGAATAAGGTCAGATTTGCTATGTGCGTTGGGCTTGTCGGGATATTTTTGGGAGCGTGCCTGATACTGCCGGGATTTTTCGGAATACTTCCGGTGCTCAGATGAGCGAAAGATAAAAATGACCGGCATCAGTTTTGACGAATACTACGAAAGACCTGTTGAAAACATCAAGCAAGGATATGATAGTATCTCGGTTAAAACAGTTTTTTCGAAAGTTTGATAATAAAGCTTGACAACTCACAAAAAAATCGGTATAATCTGTTATTGTGAGTTTCGAGAAAGCTAGTGAGTAATGGCTTTCGACAAAGTCGAAAGCCATTGGCTTTAAACGAAGTCGAAAGACGATGGCTTTGAACTTCGTTCAAAGACATTGGGGTCTTAGCTCAGCTGGGAGAGCATCTGCCTTACAAGCAGAGGGTCACAGGTTCGAGCCCTGTAGGCCCCATATGGCGGGGTAGCTCAGTTGGTAAGAGCACACGGTTCATACCCGTGGTGTCGCTGGTTCGACTCCAGTTCCCGCTATTCAAAATGAAAGCCCGAAAGTTCGTTAGATATACGGATTTTCGGGTGTTTTTTTATCTTTTTGACGCCGGTAATCAATTGCTGACAGAGACTGCCTTATTTTACCGTTTTGGTATTGATATTTTTGCAGAATTGTGTTATTTTATAATTAAGGATGGTGAAGGCAATGTCTGAAAAGCATACGGATAACCTGAACGACCTTGAGATGGCAAAAAAACGTGACCATAAAGTCATGATCACGGAGGAAGCGGTAAACAAGGTACCAAGGATAAGTTACAAGGAGATTCCTGAGGAGGAGTATGACAATCTTCGGGACTATGCTAGGGATGTTCTCAGGCTTGCAATGGATTCAAATGATTCCAATGAGGTCGCACTGACATATACCTTAAACTATAGGGAATTGATCAGCAGAGGCGAGGATTATATGGGAATTGCGCTTGGCGACGAGCATTCCGTTGATCCGTTGTCGAATCCCATATCCTACCACTTGATTAAAACGACTGCGGATTGTGTGGTGATTGTACTGCATAATCATCCGTCACTGTCGAAGTTTTCATTGGAGGATATTCAGTTTTTCTTGAGAAATCCATCCGTTAAGATGATGGTAGTGATTACAAATCTTGGGGGTGTTTCATATTTGGTAAAAAAGCCGAGTTATGACTATCCTCGTGCGATTGATCTTTACAATGATGCTGTTTCGCTCCATAATCAGGGTGAAAACCTGGATGACTATCAGGATGCGGCAGAGTTGTTTTTGAAGAATTGTTTCAATGCTAATATAATCTATGAATACAAGTAGGAGGTGCCATATGTTAGATCATCCGATACTAAGTGAAAAGCCGGAAGATAATCAGGCCGCGGTAGAATGGGGGCTTAAACAGGCAGAACTCCGCAAAAAGAGTGATGAACTTACCAGGCAAATGAATGATAAGTACCGTCCTATATTGATGGCACAGATTAAACAGCGTGAGCAGCAGCAGACCGCTCGTGTTTGATAATAGGGTTTGATATGAACCGGCCCAAAAGGCTATAAAAATGAGATAACTATTTCGTGCGAGGGTGTGAAAATGGCGAAAACACAGCGCTTTTGAACAAGCAGTACCACGGTTCATACCCGTGGTGTCGCTGGTTCGACTCCAGTTCCCGCTACTTACCCGTGAAAACCTAAAAGCTGTACATAGTACATGCTTTTAGGTTTTTTTGTTTGAAAAATAAGCTAAAATATGATAAAATGAAAATGCGTTTGCTTTCGTGTAAACAAGTTGTATGGAGTAGAAAAATGCAGGACAGATACAAAAGAAAAATTGACTATATGAGAGTATCGGTTACAGACCGCTGTAATCTGCGGTGCAGGTACTGTATGCCGGAGCGTATAGAATCAGTGGAAATGAAAGAGCTCCTCACATACGAGGAGATAACAAATGTCGTTCGTGCCGCGCAAAAACTTGGCATATCGCGAATCAAGATCACAGGCGGTGAGCCGTTGGTGCGACGGGGTATAGATACCCTTGTCAATATGCTCAAATGTATACCGGGAATCGAAGAGGTAACGATCACTACAAACGGTGTGCTGCTATACGATCAACTGGATGATCTTGTGAGATCGGGGATAGACGGGATAAACATAAGCCTTGATACACTTGACCCGGACAGATACAGACAGATTACAGGATTCGATAAGCTGGAGGATGTAAGATCGGGCATAGAGGCTGCGTTAAAATACGATATTCCCATAAAGATCAATGCCGTATCCCTCAAGTCAGATGATGTGGATGATCTGATCGGGTTGACAAAAGATCGTGATATTGATGTTCGATTCATAGAAATGATGCCTATAGGTATGGGAAAAGGATTTCCGGGCATCCCCCATGATGAATTGATACCAATGATCAGTGACAGATACGGACAATTGCAGCCGGACAGCGCCAGACACGGCAATGGTCCTGCGGAATACTACCGCATATCGGGATTTAGGGGTTGCATAGGATTTATCAGCGCGATCCATAAAAAGTTTTGCGATTCCTGTAACCGCATTCGATTGACATCGCAGGGATTTCTGAAAAGCTGTCTTTGCTATGATACGGGAGTCGATGTGAAAGAAACCTTGAGAAGCGGGAAGCCGGAGCAGGAGATTTTCAGCAGATTAGGTTCTGATATCGAGCAGTGCATTTTTTTAAAACCGGATTCACACTCATTTTTACAAGGAGAAAAAATATCCGAAAAGCATGCTATGTCCTCTATAGGCGGATAACGCCTTATTATAAAAAATAATCCAAAGAAGGAGGTAATTCAAAGTGAAACAATTAACAGGTGAGATTCGTGCAATATGCGTGAGTGAAAAACGAGGGGTGGAAAAAACAGAGGTTGAACAGGCAACATTTATCGAAGGAGAAGGAATTCAGGGTGATGCCCACGCAGGAAAATGGCATAGACAGGTCAGTATGCTTTCAGGGTATCGTGTGGATGAGTTCAATCGAAGAGGTGCAGATGTGAAAAACGGCGACTTCGGAGAGAACCTGATAATCGACGGTGTTGATTGTGTCAAACTCCCTGTTGGAAGTGTTTTGAGCATAGGAGAGGGAGATAACCCGGTTCGTATCCGTGTGACACAGAAAGGCAAGGAGTGTCATACTCACTGCAATATATACAAAAGAATGGGTGAGTGCATAATGCCGCACCAGGGAACATTTACTGAGGTGTTGACCGGAGGAACGATAAAAAAAGGTGATAAATTCTCAGTTGAATACCCGGATATAAATCGTCCGTTCCAGGCGGCTGTGATCGTGCTCAGCGACAAAGCATCAGTTGGACAACGAGAGGATTTAAGCGGCCCGAAGGCAAAAGAAATCCTTGAAAAAAATGGCTATGAGGTAATAGAGACAGTAGTGATCCCTGATGATACAAAGCGATTAAAGATGGAGCTTATCCGTTTGAGTGACGGACGTGAGGCAGATCTGATCATCACAAGCGGTGGAACCGGTTTTTCATTCAGAGACGGAACTCCCGAGGTTACTATGGATATAGCAGACAGAAATGCACCCGGGATCGCTGAGTATATCAGGATGAAATCGCTTGAGATCACAGACAGGGCAATGCTCACCAGAGGGGCATCCGTTATCAGAGGAAATTCTCTCATAGTCAATCTTCCCGGCAGTCCGAAGGCGGTCGAAGAGTGCCTTGGGTTTATTCTTCCGGGACTTGACCACGGAATAAAGGTATTGAGGGGCGGAGTTTCCGAGTGTGCAAGACAGTAAAAATATGGGAATAGAACTTGAGATTAAAAGAAAATACAGAGATTTTTCGCTTGATATATCTATAAAAACAGACAGCAAAAGAATAGGGATCCTCGGTGCTTCCGGCTGCGGAAAAACACTTACGCTCAAAGCTATAGCGGGACTGATAAAGCCCGACAGCGGAATTGTGATCGTAGATGAGCAGGTACTGTTTGATTCCGAAAAAAAGATAGATGTCAAGGCAAAAAACAGAAATGTCGGTTATCTGTTTCAGAACTACGCGCTTTTCCCGCATATGACTGTTGAGCAAAATATCAAAGCAGCTCTTCATGGGAAAAATGCCCCGAAAAAAAATGTTGATGAAATGCTTCAGACATTTCAGATAGCAGATATTCGTACACATTATCCAAGCGAAATATCCGGAGGCCAGCAACAGAGGACGGCGCTGGCCAGGGTATTTGCCTGTGATCCTGATATCCTTCTTTTGGACGAGCCTTTTTCGGCGATGGATACCTATATGCGCGAGGGGCTTCGTCTGGAGCTGATACGATTTTTGGAAAAATACGACAAGACTGTTATCCTGGTAAGCCATGACAGGGATGAGATTTATCAGATGTGTGATTATCTTGTCCTTGTGGACGAAGGAAAGGTGTTGACACAGGGCATATCCGATGAAATATTTGCCCATCCCCAAACCCCAAAAATAGCAAAGCTTACCGGATGCAAAAATATAAGTCGGATAGAGAAAATCGATGAGCACAGGTTATGCGCCGGGGATTGGGGTGATCTGATCCTGACAACATCCGAAATCATCGGAGATGATATAACCTACGCAGGTATCAGAGCACATGATTTTCTTCCGGGAAGATGCGGAGAAAATGATATTCCTACGGGAAACTCAAAAATCAGCAGGCTGCCGTTTGAGTGGTATGTGACTCTGGAAAACGGATTGTGGTGGAAAATCCCCAAAAGCTTAAGTGATGACACCGATCAGTTTGATGTACCGGCGTGCATCAGTGTTAAACCGGAAAAGATCCTGCTTATGAAATCGGAGGAAAAAGATTAAATGAAACTTGAAAAATCGATGAAAGCTGATGAGATGCAGATGGCTGTTGAGAGCATGGAAAAAGAGCTTGAAAGAGTCGGCATCACACCTGAGATGAGAGTTCGTTTCAGACTTTCTTTTGAAGAAATATTGATCATTTTTCAGGAGCTGGCAGGAGAGCAAAAAAGATTTTCCGTAAAGAGCAAAAAAAAAGGTGGGGATTACATAGTAGTATTATCTGTTGACGGAGAAGAAATGAACCCGTTTCAGATGGACAGTCCGCTGCTTGAAAGGTTTATAGAAGAGCTTGATCATAAGCCTGTCTGGAATTACAAAAAACATACAAATCAAATTGTTTTCAGACTTGTATTATACAATTCTACGGGAAGGAATTATTCGTTTGCGTGGAGTTATGTGAAAGAGCACAAAAAGCTTTTGTTTTTCTCTATAGCTATACAGTTTGTAAGTGTTATCCTCGGAGTGGTGGCACCGGTGCTGAGTGCAAAAGTGGTTGTTAAATATATGGAAAACCAGGTTGCTCAGGTTATAGTTGTGGCGGTTATATTGCTGGTGGTACAGCTTCTGAAAAACCTGTTGTTGGTCGGAAGTAACAAAGGATATAACAAGGTATACTCACGCACGCTATCTACTCTCGAGGGTGACCTGGTGAGGGGAGCTTTGCAGATCAGAAACCATTGTATGGAAGAAAAAGGCAGCGGAGTTTTTATACAGCGTCTCACGAACGATACTGCTCGAATGGCTACAGGATTCGGAAGGATCGCGGATATGATCGCACAGGCGATAAACTATATCGGGATTCTCCTGGCTATGCTCGTTATCAATCCGTTTATTTTTCTTTTGACACTTGTTCTGCTCGTGATAGAATCATTTATGGAGATATACAGGACCAAACGCCTGTGTGCGGATGATAGGATATACAGGAATGCAAACGAGAGGTTTTCCGGATTTATCAGTGAGATGGTCAGAGGCGCAAGAGATGTAAAGCAGCTAAACAGCGAAGATTCATTTTGCAAAGAAGCAAAAGATCGTGTGATAAATGCAAATGACAAGCGACTGACTATGCAGGGGAATTCCTGGAATCTAAAACTTGTCAGGTGGGAAGTAAGCGAGCTCGGAACATTTTTGTTCATCGTTCTTTTGGCATTGTTTTTGGGCTGGGGCTGGCTTGCCGCTTCAACGATCGTTGTTTTGTATAATTATTATTCAAGTCTCGATGTCCGCGCTATCACGCTTGCCGGTGAATTTATGGAATATGTCAAAGATTTCAATCTTTCTATCGAGCGAGTGTGCGCACTTATGAACAGTCCTGAGTTTCCAAAAGAAAAATTTGGAGATACCGAGCTTGAAAATCCAAGAGGAGAGATATGCTTTGACAATGTGACATTTGGTTACGGTGCCGGCGATCCTCTTCACAAAAACAAAAAAGTACTCAAAAAAATGAGCTTCAAAATAAAAGAGGGAGAGATGGTAGCTATTGTCGGAAAAAGCGGATGCGGCAAAACTACGGTCCTTAACCTTCTAAGTCGTTTGTATGATCCGCAGGATGGCAGGATACTGCTTGACGGGGTGGATATAAATGAGCTTACAAAAGACTCTATCAGAAATACAATGACGGTTGTAAATCAGTCGCCGTACATTTTTAATATGTCTGTCAAAGAAAACCTCCGTCTGGCAAAAATAGATATGACGGACGAGGAGATGAAACAGGTTTGTGAACTCGCCTGCATAGATGACGATATCATGGAGATGCCTGAGGGGTACGACACGGTGATAGGCGAGGGCGGTGTAAATCTCTCCGGAGGACAAAGGCAGAGACTTGCCATCGCAAGGAGTCTTTTGAAAAACTACAGGATCATCCTTTTTGATGAGGCTACATCCGCACTTGACAATGTTACGCAAGCCAAGATCCAAAAAGCAATTGACGGAATCAGCAAAAACAGAACAATTATCCTTATTGCACACAGACTGTCGACGGTCATTGGTGCGGATAGGATTTTGTATATGCAGGACGGCAGCATTTTGGCTGAGGGAAGTCATGAGGAGCTGTTGAAAAAATGTGAGCCATACAGGCTTCTGTATCAGGAGGAGTCAGGCTCTGCATGAAAGGAAAACATATCATGAAAAAAAGAATTACTCAAATCATGTTGGCATCGGTTATAATGATATTTTTCCTTGCCGGTTGTGGAAGCGGTGAAACAAAAAATGAAAAAACAAGCCTTACGGTATTTGCCGCAGCGTCTATGACGGAGACGCTCGAGGAGATAAAGCAGTTATATATCAAAGAAAACTCAAACGTAGATATAACCTTTAATTTTGATTCATCGGGAACACTAAAAACTCAGATCGAAGAAGGCGCTGAGTGTGATCTGTTTATCTCGGCAGCGCAAAAGCAGATGGATGAACTCGATGCTTCCGACAAGATCGAAAAGGACACCAGATGTGATATTTTGGAAAACAAAGTCACATTGGTCGTGCCTGATAATAACAAAAAAAATATAAATTCATATGACGATATGGTCAGGCATCTGAAAAGCAAAGATATCCTGATGGCTATGGGAAATGAAGACGTACCTGTAGGTCAGTATACTCAAAAAATCCTCAACTACTATGGGCTTGATGAAAAAGCTCTTGCAGATGACGGACTCATCACTTATGGAAGCAATGTAAAAGAAGTTACCACACAGGTTAGTGAGGGTGCAGTGGACTGCGGAGTTATCTACTCTACAGATGCTTTTTCCGCAGGGGTAACGGTGGTTGACACGGCAACGGAGGAAATGTGCGGAAAAGCTGTATATCCGGCTTCTGTACTTAAGGGTGCTTCAAACCAGGAACATGCAAAAGCGTTTTTGGATTTTATAAAAAATGATGCGAGCAGTAAGATTTTTGAAAAAGTAGGATTTACTGTTATCAAATAATAATTATTATATTTAATTAAAAATAAGCAAAAAGAAACGGTGATAAAATGGATTTATATCCGCTATACAATTCGCTTAGAATAGCTGGGATAAGTACAATTATAGTATTGATTGTCGGGATAGCGGCAGCGTGGTTCGTTGTGCGTTTGCCGAGAATAATAAAAGGAATCCTTGACTGCATTTTTACACTTCCTTTGGTTTTGCCGCCGACAGTTGTAGGATACCTGTTGTTGTTATTATTTGGACCCAAAAGACCGATCGGAGAATGGTTTTTAAATGTATTTGGACTGAGGCTTACCATGAATTGGTGGTCGGCTGTATTTGCCACGACTGTCATCATTTTTCCACTTTTGTATAGGACGGCCAGAGGTGCTTTTGAAGCGTTTGATATGACCTATGCTCAGGCCGGGCAGACGCTGGGGTTAAGTAACAGCTATATATTTTTCCGTATAGTACTTCCGACCTGCAAAACGGGAGTCATAGCGGGAACTGTTCTGGCCTTTGCCAGAGCTCTCGGAGAGTACGGAGCGACAACGATGATCGCCGGATATACACCCGGAAGGACGGCTACCATATCGACTACGGTATATCAGCTGTGGCGGACTGATAACTCCGGTCTTGCTATCAAATGGGTGCTGATAAATATAGCGATATCTGCAACTGTTCTGCTCGCGATAAATATCATAGAGGGCAAACAGCGCAGTGCAGTGAAAAAGGAGAACAGATGAAAAAAATGGATTACAAAGAAGCCGCCCTGCTTCTTGAAAAAACGATAAATCCTGTTGAAACAGAAGATATTCCGATTGAAAAATGCCTGGGACGAGTACTTGGATCTGATATCACGGCAGCTGAAAATGTCCCTTCATTTGATCGCTCACCCTATGATGGATATGCGTTTAGGGCAGAGGATACAACTGATGCATCTGAAGCAAAACCGGTCACACTCCGAGTCGTAGAAAACATACGCGCAGGTCAGATGCCTGCTCAAAAAATAGAGTCAGGTATGGCAACAAGGCTTATGACGGGAGCACCGATCCCTGAGGGAGCAAATGCTGTTTGTAAATACGAGGACACTGAGTTTACCGATGAATCCGTAACCATCAAAAATGAGTATAAACCGGGTGACAATGTTGTGACTGCCGGAGAGGATATCCGTTTCGGGACAGTTGTTTTGAACAAAGGATATCGGATCGATGCCGGTATGATGGGAACGCTTGCCTCTCTTGGAATCATGTCCGTTTCTGTGTACAGGATGCCTGTTGCGGGGATACTCTCAACCGGAGATGAAGTTGTAGAAGCAGGTGGTTTTCTTCCGCCGGGGAAGATCAGAAATTCCAACAGATACACTATAGCAGCCGCACTTGAGAGTATAGGTGTGCAAACTGTATATCTGGGTCAGGCAGCGGATACTGTAGAAGACATATGCAGGCTTATCCGTGAAGGAGAAGACAAATGTGATATGATTATATCTACGGGAGGAGTTTCCGTGGGGGACTATGATCTTGTTCCCGATGCGATGAAGGAGTGCGGATACGAAATACCCGTAAGGGGAGTAGCAATGAAGCCGGGGATGGCTTGTGCGTATGGTATCAAAAAAGAGGATTCAAATACAAGGCTTATGCTCGGGCTCTCAGGAAATCCCGCGTCATCACTTACAAATCTTCAATGTGTATGCTATCCGGCGATCAAAAAAATGATGGGGCTTGATCAGTACGAGCATCAGGTAGTACAAATAAAAGTCGGAGATGAAATCAAAAAAGGAGCAGGAAAAGGAACGCGTTTTGTAAGGGGAAGGATAGCATTTCGCGATGGGGACATTTTTTTCGATGCACCTTCGTCTCAGGGAAATGTTGTGATAAGCAGCGCAGCAAGATGTGATGCCTACGGTGTTGTTTCGGGATTAAAAGCTCCAATAAAAACAGGAACTAAGATAAATGTATTTTCAGTATAAACAGAGTAGGTATGACGGATAGTCGTGCCGATACTCTCCGGAATGGAGGATAATGTGAAAAAAGTAAAAGTTGAGGAGGCTGTAGGACTGCCTCTGTGCCACGATATAACTGCGATGGTGCCGGGATTCAAAGGAGCCATGTTTAAGCGAGGGCACGTGATAACCGAGGATGATATCGAGACATTGTTAAACATCGGCAAGAAAAACATTTTTGTCGGAGAGATTGAACCCGGGATGCTGCATGAAGAGGATTGTGCGAACAGGCTCGCAGCGATGGCAGAGGTTGAAGGCGCGCATTACGAAGGCCCGTCAGAGGGAAAGGTTTTGCTCATCAGCGACAGACAGGGGATGCTTCGCGTGAATACCGAGCTTTTGCAGAGGGTGAATTCTATTGGTGATATCACGATCACTACGCTGCCGGACCACTACAGGGTTGAGAAAAATGCCCGACTCGCTTCAATGAGGATTGTACCGCTTTTTACCGAGGAGGAACAGATAGTACAGGCTGAACAGCTCTGCAAAGAAAAAAAACTGATCGATCTGCTCCCGTATACGGAGAAAAAAGTCGGTGTGATCATAACAGGATCGGAAATCTACAGTGGACGGACCAAGGACAGATTTGAGCCTGTAGTCAGAAAAAAGCTATCGTACTTTCCGGGAGAGATAGTGGGTGTCAGGCTTTGTGATGATGACAAAGGGATGATACTCAGTACGACAAAAGAGCTTATGGATAAGGGAGCTGATTTTCTGATATTTACCGGAGGTATGTCGGTTGATCCTGATGACCTGACGCCCGGTGCCATACGAGAGCTCGGCGCCGATATCATAAGCTACGGACTCCCTTCGCAACCCGGCAACATGACGCTGGTTGCCTATCTGGGAGATGTCGCGATACTTGGTGTTCCGGGGGCGGCGATACACCTTCCTACCACTGTTTTTGATGTTTTGCTCCCGCAGATATATACAGGGCTGAAGCTTACAAAAGAAGACCTTCTGCGATTGGCCTACGGAGGATTGTGTCAGTTATGCGAGGCTTGTCACTATCCGAATTGTACGTTTGGCAGGTATTAGTTTGATTTTTCACTCTGCATGTTTGTGTAGGAGCGTTACAAACAGTGCAATTATGGCAGACACAAATCAGAAATTCGCGTTCTACGCTCCGGGATGGAGGCAACTATGAATAACAACAGGATGATACTTGGGTTTTCCGGGTTTTCAGGCAGTGGAAAAACAACACTGATCGAGAGGCTGATACCTGAGTTTAAAAAACAGAAATTAAACATTGCTGTCATAAAGCATGATGCACATGATTTTGAGATAGACAGAGAGGGAAAGGATACCTGGCGTTACAAGGAAGCGGGCGCTGACCGGGTATATATATCTTCTCCGAAAAAAAGCGCTAAATTCAGCAGGTGTTCGTATTCACTTGAGGAAATGATAAGTGATTGTGATAACGCTGACATTATTTTTGTAGAGGGATACAAGTATGCTGCGATCCCAAGGATCGGTGTAGCGAGCGCAGACACAAAATACGAACTGCCGGAAGAAGCAAGTGTGTACGAGGCAATAATTACGGATGATCTCGATTCGGAGTTTGCAAAAGGCATATCAGAGAGGGCAGAAACCATACTATTTGACAGAAATAATTCAGAAAAAATAGCCTCCTGGATATGCGATCATTTCAACATAAAAAATAAGGATAATAATGATAAAAATAGTGATATAAACAATGAAAAAATACCAGGTGAATTGACTCATTTTGATCCGGAGGGTAATGCCCGAATGGTCACTGTAGCAGATAAGGATATAACGCGTCGAACGGCTACTGCAGGTGCGAAAGTATTGGTAAACAAAGACACGTTTTCGTTGATCAAAAACGGAAGAATAAAAAAAGGTGATGTACTTACGGTTGCACAGATCGCCGGAATCATGGGGTCAAAAAGAACGCCCGATCTGATCCCTATGTGCCATCCTATCATTATCGACGGTGCAGATCTGAATCTCAAGCTAAATGAAGAGGAACTGGCAGTCGAGATTGAGGCAAAAGTGACCTGTACGGGAAGAACCGGTGTTGAGATGGAAGCGATAACAGCGGTATCTGTAGCTGCTATGACAGTATATGATATGTGTAAAGCAGTTCAAAGGGATATAGTCCTGACTGATATCAGGCTTTTGTCAAAAACAGGTGGGATACATGGAGACTATGTAGCCATAGACAAAAACAAAAGTGAAAAATGATATGTGATAACAGGGGGTAAGAATGAAAAAACTCTACAAAACTAACGATGTAAACGAAAGAATAGACAACCTATTGTATCGTTTTCGTTCTCGAATGATGTCATATCCGCCGGGCATGTGTCCTCTTGCTTTGGTTAAGTCGTTGTTTCAGATATCCATGAACCAAAGCTGCGGAAAATGTGTACCCTGCCGTGATGGATTGGTTCAGGTGGAGAGATTGCTTGAGGATATCCTTGCAGGAAGAGGGACCGTGGAAACCTTGAGCGAGATGGAGAAAAAATGCCGCCGCATCGCTGCTACTGCTGACTGTGCGGTTGGAGTAGTAAGTGCAAATCTGGTTTTGGACTCACTTGTGGAATTTGCAGATGAGTATGAGAGCCATATAAAAGATAAAAAATGTGTCGGTGACGCATCACAGACCATACCCTGTGTAACCCTGTGTCCGGCGCATGTGGATGTTCCGGGCTATATAGCTTGTATCAAAAATGAGAGATATACTGACGCTGTAAGTGTTATTCGTGAAAAAAACCCATTTCCCACATCCTGCTCTATGATATGTGAGCATCCCTGTGAGAAAAAATGCAGAAGACTTCTGATAGATGATGCTATCAATATCAGGGCATTAAAAAAATTTGCAGTAGAATCAGCAAGAGATGAAGCAATATCGGAAAAGGCTGATGTCATATCTACAGGTAAACAAATAGCTGTTATCGGCGGCGGACCCTCAGGAATGACAGCGGCTTATTTTTGTGCGCTTATGGGACATGCAGTAACAGTTTTTGATGAGCACGAAAAACTCGGCGGTATGCTTCGTTATGGGATCCCTGAGTACCGTCTCCCCAAGGAGGACCTCAACAGGGATATAGATTTTATTTTGAATTCGGGCGACATCACGGTCCATACTTCAACTCGTGTCGGACGCGATATCAGTTTCGAAGAAATAAAAGAAAAATTCGATGCAGTCTATATAGGACTTGGTGCACAGATAGGTAACCGCATGCCGGTGGACGGAGCTGATGCGAAAAATGTCATACCGGCTGCCGACTTTCTTCAGATGGTCGCCCGTGGTGAGGCACCGGATGTAAAAGGCAAGCATGTGGTTTTGATAGGCGGCGGAAATGTCGCTATGGACGCAGCCCGTACAATTGCAAGACTTCAGGCTGAAACGATACATGTATTTACAAGAAAACGAGATGATATAACTGCTCTTGAAACAGAAGTGACCGCAGCTATGCAGGAAGGTGTACGATTCAGGACGCTGCTTTCATTTTTGAACATAGAAACTGATAGTGAAACAGGGGAGGTTTCTGCTGTCTGGCTTCAACCGGAGATCATCGCCGAGTATGACAAAAACGGTATGATGACTACCGAACATTCAGAAAAATACCCATATCGATTTACCTGCGATCTGCTGATACTCGGTGTAGGTCAGCGTGCTGATGTGGCGGAATTTGAAAAATCATCGGTTCCCGTTGACAGAGGCAGGATCATAGCCGATGAGATGTGCCGTGTAAAAGGTATGGACGGTGTGTTTGCAGGGGGAGACTGTGTGAGCGGCCCATCCACGGCGATCAGGGCTATAGCGGCAGGCCAGGTAGCTGCCGTAAATATCGATGAGTATTTGGGATATCATCATAAGCCGGCTAAAAGAGTCGAAATACCTCAGGCCACGCCTAATCCCTGCGTGCCGACCGGAAGACTTGAGATAGAGGAAAGGGATCCGTTTGAACGAAGAAAAGATTTTTCTTTTGTTGAAGTTGAGATGACAAAGGAAGAAGCAATGCGAGAAGCCGGACGATGCTTAAGATGTGATTACTATGGCTGCGGTGTTATGGAAGGGGGCAGAGGCGATGAATAAAAGCGATGCGAAACTGTTCCATATCAATATAAACGGCAACGAGTATGAAGCGAAA
The DNA here is from genome assembly GCA_947166015.1 of uncultured Lachnospiraceae bacterium. Classification (GTDB taxonomy): domain Bacteria; phylum Bacillota; class Clostridia; order Lachnospirales; family Lachnospiraceae; genus Eubacterium_F. Next base: position 20,830 of record CAMVCQ010000004.1, on the reverse strand, counting down.
AAAGGACAGAGCATACTGCAGGTTGCATCGGAAAACGGGATCAATATCCCCACGCTTTGCTATCTGGAGGGTGTAAGCGATATAGGATCGTGTCGATTGTGTATAGTTGAGGTGGAGGGATATGCAGGATATCTTCCGGCGTGTCGCACGAAGGTGTCCGATGGAATGGTCATACAAACTCATACGGAAGAATTAGAAGAAACGAGAAAAGAAATACTGAAGCTGATCCTGGCAGACCACAATACAGATTGTATGAACTGTCCCGCAAACGGTGTTTGCGAGCTTCAGAAGTTGTGCAACAAATACGGGATAGAACAGGATGAAACAGATGGGGCTCGAAGTGAGTTGATAGAGGATATCGAGTCGGAGATTTTTTCAAAAGGGACAAAAGAAAATCCGTTTATCACATATGATGCCGGCAAGTGTATTCATTGTCAAAGGTGCGTAAACGCCTGTCATAATTTCGCAGTAAACAAAAGCTTAAAAAATACCCGCACGGGAAACTTTCACCTTTTGGATATACCGTTTGGAGCTGATTACAAAGAAACAAATTGTGAAAGCTGCGGGGTGTGTACCGAGGCCTGCCCGACCGGAGCGCTAACCCGAAAAAGACAAAAAAAATATCGATCCTACGAGGCAAAAAAAGTACTTACAACCTGCCCTCACTGCGCTACGGGATGTCAGTTTTATTTGATTGTAAATGAAGGGAAAATAGTGGATGTCCGGCCGGCTGACGGACCGGCAAATCATGGCAGACTCTGCGTCAAAGGAAGGATGGGAAGCTTTGATTTTGTACAGGCAAAAGACCGTTTGACCAAGCCTCTGATCCGTGAAAAAACTGAAGATGATTTCAGAGAGGTTTCATGGGAAGAAGCTATATCATTTACGGCGCAAAATCTAATGAAAATAAAAGAAAAATACGGCAATGAATCCTTGGCGGGATTTGCATCCTCGCGTTCCACAAATGAAGATGTATATATGGTCCAAAAAATGGTCAGAACCTGCTTTGGAAACAACAACACTGATAACTGTGCCAGAGTATGTCATTCTGCTTCGGTTGCGGGACTTGCAAGGACACTGGGCTCCGGAGCTATGACAAATCCGATAGGAGATATCACGGATGATGTGGACTGTATACTGCTGGTGGGGTCAAACCCTGAGGAGGCTCACCCTGTTGTCGGTATGCAGATCCGCCGCGCTGTTGAGAAAGGGACGCGCCTGATAGTTGTAGATCCCAGAAAGATCAGATTAAGCGAGAAGGCGGATATACATATAGCACTTAGACCGGGTACAAATGTCGCATTTGCAAATGGAATGATGAATGTGATGATAAGTGAGCATCTGACAGATGATGACTATATCCGTGACCACACGGAAGGTTTTGAAGAACTGAAAAAATGTGTGGAAGACTACACTCCCGAAAAGGTGGGAGAGATCTGCGGTATAGATCCCGACCTGCTCAGGGAGGCTGCAAGGATATATGCAAAAGCGAAAAAAGCACCTATCATATATTGCCTTGGCGTGACCGAACACTCAACCGGTACTGAGGGCGTCATGAGTATGTCCAACATGGCATTGTTGTGCGGAAAAATAGGCCGAAGCGGATGCGGCGTCAATCCATTGCGCGGACAGAACAATGTCCAGGGAGCCTGCGATATGGGAGCCCTTGCTACTGATTATCCGGGTTATCAGAAGGTTGATGATCCCGAGGTCCGTGAGAAATTTGAAAAAGCCTGGGGAGTAGAACTCAATCCAACTCCGGGACTGAAAGCTACGGAGGTTTTTCCTGCGGCAATCGAAGGGAAAATACGAGGATTGTATATATGTGGTGAGGACCCGGTGGTTTCGGAACCGGACACTACGCATATTTTGAAGGCTCTTGACAGTCTTGATTTCCTTGTGGTTCAGGATCTCTTTATGACAAAAACATCAGAGCGTGCAAATGTAGTTTTGCCGGCGACGAGCTACGCAGAAAAAGAAGGAACGTTTACAAATACGGAAAGGCGCGTTCAGCGCGTGCGAAAGGCCGTAACAGTCCCCGGACAGATGCGTTCGGATACGGATATCATTATAGATCTGATGAATGCTATGGGCTACGCTCAGAAAAAAATGACTGCTTCCGAAGTGATGGATGAGATAGCTTCATTGACACCGAGTTATCATGGGATATCATATACAAGGCTTGACGCCGGAGAAAGCCTGCAGTGGCCCTGCCCGGATGAGAACCACCCCGGGACTCCGATACTTCATATAGGACATCCTACAAGGGGCAAAGGACTTTTTTATCCTGCTTTGTATAAGCCCGCTGATGAGCTACCCGATGAAAAATACCCGTTGATACTTATGACAGGTCGTATCCTGTATCATTACAATGCCGGATCGATGACAGGCAGATCCGAAGGTCTGGTTGACATATCAGGAGAAGGGTATATAGAGATGAACATATCCGATGCGGAGCGACTTTCTATCAAAGACGGAGAAAAAGTCATCGTCAGATCGAGACGAGGGGAGATCACAACCAGAGCTCGTGTGGGGACAAAGGTAAAGGTTGGAGAAACCTGGATGCCGTTTCATTTTTCGGATTCACAGGTAAATTATTTAACAAATCCCGCACTTGATGACCTTGCAAGGATCCCCGAGTACAAGGTCTGTGCCGTGGAGGTGAAAAAGCTTTGAAAAATGATCCGAAAGCTCTTTCGATAGGGATTCTGGCAGGAGGGTTAAGCACCCGAATGGGCAGTGATAAAGCTTTTTTGCAATACAAAAACAAAAGCTTTATAATGCATATATGCGAAGAACTTCATGAATTTTCAGAGGTTTTGATATCGTGTCGCGAGCCTGAAAAGTTTGCCGAGATCGGAGTGACGATTGTCCGGGACAGGATCAAAGGTTTCGGACCTTTGGAAGGGATATACTGCCTGCTTGATCAGTGCAAAAATGAAAACATTTTTATATGCGCGGTTGATATGCCACTGATAAAAAAAGAGATAGTGAAATATATGTGGGAGAACAAAGACCCCGGATCGCAGTGTTTGGTGGTGAATAGTGAAAAAGGTCCTGAGCCGTTGTGTGCAATATATCATAAATCAGTTGTTGCAATAATTGAAAAAATGATAGATAATGGAGAGCATAGGGTGTCTGATCTGATAAGCAGGATAGATCATCAAACAATCAGGCTCTCAGATGGTGGGTTTTCTGAAGATGCGGTTAAAAACCTAAACACATATCAGGAGTATTGTTCCGTTGTAAGGAAAGGAAAGTGTGGAAAAATGTTTGAGATCAGAGAAGAAAAACAAGGGGCAACTATTATTTTTTATCCGGAAGGAGAATTGAATCTGACTACCTCGCCGACGCTGGCGGAAAAGATCACGGAAGAAAAACTAACTGATGCCGATAAGGTCATTTTTGAGCTTGAAAAGCTTGAGTATCTGTCCTCGGCCGGGTTGCGTGTGTTTTTGAAAGCTGCAAAGATAATCAATGATAAAGACAGAATAATCATTAAAAATGCGAACTCTGAGATACAGGATATATTTGAACTTGCAGGGTTTGCAAATATAGCGACTATCGAATAAGCATTGAAAGTGTGGAATTACAAAAATGGAAAAAAACAGTTTGCAAAAAAAGATAATCATACTGTCAGTTTCAATAGTAGTGATCACGGTGATGGCTTTTTCGGTAATCATAGCGATCAGATTGTATACTGCCAGAAATGAAATAGTTGAGCAGGGCAGGAGTGCAGTCGAGCAGATACAGGCCGCCTCGGGCGACAAATACTCCGAAGAGGATATGAAAGAGCTGATCGATCAGTTGAACAAATTGACCGGAAGATCGGTGAGATTATCGGATGAAAATCTGTCAAAGGTTATGATCAGATTGATGATACTAAGTGTTGCTCTGATATTACTTGCGATCGTATTGTCAATACTGTTTTCACGAAAAGTTGCAAAACCGTATATCAAAAAAATAGTTGTTATTTCATCGCAAAAAGAGCGTATGGAAACGGAACTAAACATAGCCACAGAGATTCAGGCAGGCACACTTCCCAAAAACTTTCCGTTGTATCCCGAAAGGAAGGAATTTGATGTGTACGCATCTATGGATCCGGCGAGAGAGGTTGGCGGTGATTTTTATGATATATTTTTGATTGACGATGATCATTTGGCATTGGTGGTTGGAGATGTGTCTGACAAAGGTGTCCCGGCAGCATTATTTATGATGATCACAAAGGCGCTCATCAAGACGGGAACGCCCGGAGAAGTATCGCCGGCGGACACCCTTGAAAAAGTAAATAACCAGCTTGCAGATGCTGATATAAATGAGATGTTTGTCACTGTATGGCTTGGTATACTTACAATTTCGACAGGAGAAATGGTAACTGCAAATGCAGGACACGAGGACCCTTTCATCAGGTCACGTGACGGAGAATTTGCACTGAAAAAATCACCTCATGGACTTGTGCTCGGAAGCATGAAAAATATGAAATACAATAACGAAAAAATAATTCTTGCTCCCGGAGATCTGCTTTTCATGTACACGGATGGTTTGGCAGAGGCAACGAATTCAGATGGAGAACGATGGGGATTGGATAGTGTTACAAAAGCACTAAATGATCACAAAACGAGCAGTCCTGCAGAGCTTTTGCAGGAGATAAAAACTGACGCGGATGCGTATGTGGGTGACGCAAAGCAATTTGATGATCTGACAATGCTCGCGATCGAATACAAGGGCGCATAGCATTCACATTGCAAAGGAGACAAAAATGAGAATCGGAAACGGATATGATGTTCACAAACTTGTTGAGGGAAGGAAGCTTATCCTCGGTGGCGTGGAGATAGAGCACACACTCGGACTTGACGGACACTCGGATGCAGATGTGTTGCTTCACGCTATATCGGATGCGCTTCTCGGGGCAGCGGCGCTTGGAGATATAGGCCTTCATTTCCCCGATACTGATCCTAAGTACAAAGGAGCGGACAGCTTGAAGCTTTTGTCTGCGGTGGGAAAATTGATCAGAGAAAAAGGATATGAAATAGAAAATATAGATTCGGTGATCCTTGCTCAAAAGCCTAAGCTAAGACCTTATATTGATGAGATGAGAAAAAATATCGCGACAGCATTAAGTGTTGATATAGATAAAGTGAGTGTCAAAGCGACAACAGAGGAGGGACTTGGATTTACCGGAAGAGAGGAAGGTATGGCCTCCTATGCGGTTGTTCTTTTGTCGTGAGCGGAGAGCTTTTTTTTGACACGCTGAAGGGCGTTATCGATTGACTTGGCGGATTTGCCGAGCTTTTCGCCGATAGCGGATATACTCTGTCCTTCTATGTAGAGAAGCACCACATCCCTTTCAAAGCTACTCAAGGACGACATGATGGATTCTTTGATGTCTGTGACGCTCTCGCGGTCTATCAGGATCTGCTCCGGGTTTGTATTCATATCCGGAGGAAGGGTGTCAGCCACGGTTCGCAGATCGTTTTCATTACCCGATACCGAAGCGGGAGCATCGAGGGAAATAGAAGTGTTTAACGGAGAATTTTTGAGCCTGTTGGCTGACTTGATCACATTGTACAGGTGATTTGATATACAGGTAGAAGCATAGGGAGCAAAGCCGCCGGAAGCGGCTATTTTTGCGTCATAGGAACGGACGGCTTTGTAGAGTGCGATCATTCCTTCCTGGATCAGGTCGTCATTGTCGCCGCCTATCAGATAGAGTGCTCGTGCTGATTTGCGAACCATCCCTTTGTAACGCTCTATCAGTATATCTACAGCGGGCTCCTGTCCATCTCTGAAAAGATCGATCAGCTCTTCGTCGGAAAGGGAGTTGTAGTCTTTTGTCTTTTGGGGCATTTTTATCTCCATATCTGATTGGAATAAATCACTTTTTGTTTGCTCGTTGACGAACTATCTCAAATCCAAGTACACCTGCTGCCACGGAGGCGTTGAGCGAGTCTATATCTCCTTTTGTCGGGATGCTTGCTATCATATCGCAGTTTTCTTTTACGAGGCGGCTTACGCCCTCGCCCTCGCTTCCGATCACGAGTCCGATCGGTCCGGTGAGATTCAGATCATACATCACGGTTCCGTCCATGTCTGCACATACAAACCAGAGACCCTCGTCTTTGAGCTTTTTTATGGTATCAGAGATGTTTGTGACTCTGACAACCGGCGTGTAGTGGATGGCGCCCGCGCTCGCCGCAACTACTGTTGAGGTTAGTCCCACAGCACGTCTTTTCGGGATTATTACGCCATGAGCACCGGACATGTTTGCCGTACGGATGATGGCTCCGAGATTGTGAGGGTCCAGGATTCCGTCAAGAATGTAGATGTATGGAGGTTCATTTTTTTCTTTTGCGTTGTTTAGGATGTCATCGACAGTTGCGTACTCAAAAGCGGAAAGCTTTGCAATGACGCCCTGATGATGGCCCTCTTCGCTTAGCTGATCGAGTCTCTCTTTTGTGACGAAATCAACCGGAGCGGAATGCTTTTTTGCCTCTCGAAGTATGCTCTGTATCTGCGAGTCTCCTGATTTTTGCAGGACAAACAGCCTTTCTATGGGTGAGCCTGCGCGAAGCGCCTCGAGAACAGAGTGCTTTCCCTCAAGCTGTAATTCTTCTTTTTCTTCGTTTGTTGATGTGTTTATATCCTTCATCAGATCAGGTTCTCCTTTTTCAGTGCATTTTTGAGTAGCTTGGTGGCCCTATCCATTGAGCCTGCAAAATACCAATATCCAAATAATGATTCAAGGCCTGTTGCCACGCGGTAGTCCTGTATGTCGGAGTGCTTGGATGCGGAATTTGATTTCGTGTTTCTGCCCCGTTTAAAAACAGTGGTCTCTTCTTCGGTAAGCTCCGGCAGCATCTGCTTGGCAAGCTTCGCCTGCGTGGTGGCGTTTACGAGGTCTTTGGCCGCGCGGTTCATTTTTTTGACCGAGAATTCACCTTCTCCGAAAACAATCGTTCTGATGATGATCTCGTAGACTGCGTCGCCGACATAGGCGAGCTTCAGGGGTCCGAGGATCTCGGCCTGTGGCTGAGTGAGATCAAAGGTTTGATTTATGGTGTCGAGCATAGTTATCCTTTCGTGAGTTGAGTAAAAGTCAGGAAGCTCGGATCGGCGCGTTCCCTATTGCGAAAAAAACGGTACGATCGGCTTATTTTTCCTACTCTCAGCATTTTACATCATACAGGATAAAAAATCAACAGAAACTAAAAAAATGAAGCGACATATTTATAGCAGGATTTGGCAGGGATAACTTGACTTTTGCCGTGATAATGATACAATAGAAAACAGAGATTTTTTGAGACGGAGGTGGACAATGGAGACTGTGATTGCTTGGCTTATCATATTTGCAATCCTGTGTGGGTGCATTTTTGCTTGGTCATATATGCTCCATCGGGGGCCGCATTCGAAGGAAAACGCAGAGGGAAGCTGCGATGGAAACTGCAGTGCATGCGCGGTGAATGCGCTGAAAAAAATGGAGTGTGAAAAAAATGAAAAAACAGAGTAAAGCCAATGTTATAACGTATGTTCTGGTGTTGATGCTTGTTGTGAGCCTCTGCGCCGGATGTGGAGAGAAAAATGTTCCGACATCGAATAGTACCATAGAATCAGGAGAGGCACAGGGAGAAGAGCAGACAGAAGTAACTGAAGAACCGATTCAGGAAACAACGGATTTGGACAGAGATATAACTGAGGTTGCAGCTGAACTAAACCAGGATGACATGACAGAAAAAGGATTTATGCTTCCTGAGACAACGATGCTTACCGGAGAATCGATGAACATCAATTATCAGTTCAGAACAGATGTCGGCAAAGTGACTTGGAAGTCAGTTGACCCGTCGATCGTGAAGGTTGGAAAAAACGGCAAAAAGATCAAGGCAAAGTCAGAGGGAGTGACTGATCTTGTCGGGTTTGACGAGGCAGGAAGTGCTGAGTACAAATGTCGTGTGACAGTCGAGACAAAGCCGGAGAGTGTTATCTATCTGACATTTGATGACGGTCCGACCAGATACAGTACGCCAAAGGTTTTGAAGATTTTGGATGACAATGGGGTCAAGGCTACATTTTTTGAGATCAAGCCGGCAAAAGAGGACTATGACCTCACGCAGAGAGTTATTGATGAGGGGCATACACTGGCTATCCACGGATACAGCCATGATTACGCAAAGATATATGCTTCCGATGGGGCATATCACAAAAACCTGACAAAGCTTCAGAATTTGTTTTACAAAAATTTCGGAAAATGGTGCACTATCACCAGATTCCCGGGCGGAAGCTCAAATACGATTAGTAGGCACTACAGCAGCGGCATCATGTCAAGGCTTTCAAAAAAAGTTCCAAAATGGGGATTTACCTACTATGACTGGAACGTTTCATCGGGTGATGCCGGTGGTGCAAACAATGCTGACCAGGTGTATAAATTTGTGACCTCGGGCATACAAAAAGGACGCGGAAATGTGGTCTTGATGCATGACTTCGCCGGCAATGACAAAACAATAAATGCTCTGGACAGGATCATCAAATGGGGCAAGGATAACGGCTTTGAATTCAGAAGCCTCACTCCATCAAGTGTAGAGGTCCATCACGGTGTGAATAATTAGTCAAGTGCTCGTCAAGGAGGGAATGTATGAACGAAAACAAAGTGATCAGAAACAAAAAACTTGCAGAAAAAATAATCAAAGGATTGAAGTCAAGACATATGGAGGGCTTTTATGCAGAAACAAAAGAAGACGCATTAAAAAAAGCTCTTGAGCTCATCCCGGAGGGGGCGAAGGTCTCCTGGGGAGGGACGATGTCTGCGGCTGAAATAGGTCTTACAAAAGCTATACAGGAAGGAAATTATAACTTCATAGACAGAAACGGTGCATCGACTCCGGAAGAAAAAAGAGCAAGAGAAATAGAGGCCTACGGGAGTGATTATTTCATAGCAAGTTCAAATGCTATAACAGAGGATGGAATACTTGTAAATCTCGATGGCAATGCCAACAGAGTATCTTGCATAGCGTACGGACCGGAGCATGTCCTGATGATAATCGGAATGAACAAAGTGACTCCGGATGTGGAGACGGCGGTAGCCAGAACAAGGCACGAAGCAGCACCTATCAACGCTCAAAGATTTGATATTGAAACACCGTGCAAGATAAGCGGCTCCTGTGAAAACTGCAAATCACCTCAGAGTATATGCTGTCAGCTTTTGATCACAAGGCTTGAGCACCACCCGGACAGGATGAAAGTGATACTTGTGGGCGAAGATTTGGGATTCTGATAGTACAAACGCATCTTTTTTGATTGGATGCCCAGGAACTAAAAGCACATCAGTAGATATTTAAATTAAGCGAACTCAGTGCGAAAGGAGAAGAGTAAACAAACATGAAAACAAGAGTAAGTAAAAAAGCGTTAAGTTTGATCGCAGCATTAGCGCTTGTTGCAGGAATTGCGCAGGTTGCACCGGGTGCTGAAGCGGCAAGTAAACCGAAACTGGCCTCAAGTAAAAGTATCGACCAGGGTGCTTCTGCTACTTTAGGAATAACATACAACACAAAAAATATAGTTAAAACAACTTGGAAAGCATCAAACACAAATGTAACGATATATAACAAGACAAAATCGAAGGCTGTAATAACCGGAAATTATACAGGGTTCTCCACCGTTTCAGCAAAAATAACATACAAATCAAAAAAGAAAAAAAAGACCACCACGCTTAAGTGTGCTGTTACGATCAACAAGCCAAAACCACAGAGTGTTACAAAAAAAGCACAGGCTCTTGATGTAACTACTATCGATAATGCAAGGGACCTTGGCGGTTATCAAACAACAGACGGCTGGAGAGTAAAAAGAAATCTTATTTTCAGAACGGCTAAATGGGATAATGTTTCGGAAGAAGATCAAAAAAAGCTTAAAGACGATTACAAAATAGGTTACGATTTTGATTTCAGAATTGAAAAAGAGATCAAAGATGCTCCGGATGTAAAAATCGACGGCATCGAATACATCAACCTTCCGATAGAGCTTCAGAAGTACTACAAAGATCCTGAAGCAAAAGTACTTGATCCGATGTATGCCAGAGATGCTATCTTTAATGAAGAAATGATGAAGCAATTCGGCGCAGTTCTCAAAAAAATGGTAGAAGACAGAGGACGACACGGAATAGCATTTCATTGTACCTATGGCAAAAACAGAACAGGTATCATGGCGGCGTTGATTCTCGCATTATTGGGAGTCGATCAGGAAACGATCATAAATGACTATTTGCTTACAACACAGTTTACAGGAGGAACACTTGATCCGGATGCATTGGAAGCGATGTTCGGCCAGATCAGATACAAATTCGGAACAATAGAAAACTTTGTGATGGACAAGATCGGTTTTTCACTGAGTGATGTGGATGCACTTAAGCTGTATTACAGAGAAAGAGATGTACTTACATTGAACAAAGCAACCTCCTGGGTTAGTAAGCTTGATGCTGCATCAGAAGCATCGCAGATCATCGTTGTAAACGGTGTAGGCGGTTCAGATGCGGACTTCGGATTCTACGAAAAAGTCGACGGAAAATGGAAAGAAGTGTTTACTACGTATTCTTATATCGGACGCTCCGGTTTTATGAAAGAGAAAAAAGAGGGTGATGGTGGAAACCCGATCGGAACATTCCACTTCACACACGCTTTTGGTATCAAGGATGATCCGGGTTGTACAGCACTTCCATATATGAAATTGACTGATGATGACTGGTGGTGTGGTATTCCGGGACCGTATTACAATCAGCCTGTGAAGGCAAGTGAGCTCCCGGAGGTGTTGACAAATGATGACAGCGAGAAGCTGATCAATGAAGATCCTGCATATAATTATGCACTGAATATCAGTTGGAATGAAGATGGAGTTGTAGGCGAAGGATCGGCTATTTTCCTGCACTGCTTCAAGGCGAGAAGGTTTACTGCGGGTTGTGTGGCAATCCCTGAACCGCTTGTAGAAACCATTCTTAAAAAACTTAAAACCGACTGCAGGATTGTGATGGGACCGAATCTGAGATGATGTTTTTTTCATGGTTTTATGTGGGCTCGGCAAAAAGGTGTTTCATACCGACGCTCTCCAAAAGATCGTTTACCTGAGCATCCGTGTAGTGTCTTTCGAGAGAATATATTATCACCGCATCGTATTCGACCTTGGCGTAGAGCAGTCCGTTTCCGGTGATGAAGAGTATTCGCTGTGTTTCATCGTAGGTCAGACCGCTTACTATGGCAAATCGTAACAAAAATATTCTCGACGGTGTTCTGCTTCCGTCAAGCATATGATATATATAGGAGCGCTCGTATCCCATTTTTTTAACAAGGTCCCCCATAGAAACGCCTTTTGAATCCATAAGTTGTTTCATATGTGCCGAGTAGTTGATGTTATCTGATTCGAAACAATCAGTTGGAAATTCCTTTTTATTCTCGGCACGCAGGCCGTTCAAGATTTCTGTAGTATCCATATCTTTATTACCTCTCATAGAGTTAGAATCCAGGCGGGATAAATCCGATGAATAAGCGAACGATTATTGCGGTACTTCCCTGTACAATATAATAATACTGTAAATATCTGTCTTGGTGTCTGTTTTTGGACTAATCCATTTCATTCAAACAGATCAGACATTGTAATAACAGCCTGTACAATATCAGAATGGGAGTTTGAAATCATCCCGTATGTTGTTATTAGTGTTGTATGAATAGCGGATTTTGTTTTTGTTACTTTGTAAAAATCACTAATTTTTCTTCGGATGCTTTTTTCAACCTTATCTGAGATTGAGTATTCGAATTCTGAATACTTTATCTCGCACATATTTATTATTTGATCTTTTCTTGCTATAATCAGGTCAATCTGAGAACCATTGATTCCGTTATCCGGATCGGCTTTACATTGCCAGGAAAAGACGTCTGAGTGAATTCCGGATATACCGAGTTTTTGCTTGATCTGAGGTATGTGTGATATACATATCTTTTCAAAAGCAAGACCGGTCCAGGTATTTATTTTCGGTTGACCTATAAGGTTTGACCAATAGTGTTCATCCGATGGTTTATCGCTCAAAAAATGGTAATAAAACAATGTAAAGAAATCAATAAGCTGATAAATAGCGCCCTTTTTTTTCTTATCAAAAGGTGTGTATTTTCGGATAAAACCACAGTTCTCCAATTCTTCAAGTCGGATTGTCAGATCACCTGAGTTTGAAAGCCCGGTTGAAGCAATTATTTCCTCTCTACTCAGACCTGCTTTTTTTCCGGATAAGGCTTTGATAATTTTCAAATGCGAAGTCGGATTTTTAAAAATTGAAGCGTATAAATAGTCAAATTCATTCTTTAAAGGAGCATCTTCGGAGAAAAGAATTCGATCAATATTTTGCGCGAGACTTTGTCCTTTTTCTAAAAATGTCCAGTAGTATGGAACCCCACCGAATACCATGTAGTATTGCATGATTTGTGTTCGGTTAAACGAGAGACCTGCTGTGTTGACGTATTCTTCGCACTCTTTCAGCGAAAATGGCTTTAAGTGGATCTGTTCAGTCAGACGGTTGTACAGCCCGCCTTTGTTGTGGACGATATTTGAAAGCATCCATGAAGTGGCGGAAGTGCACACGATCAAAACTATATCATCCCGCGCGGAAGCCCATCCGTTCCAAAAATTCTCAAGCGCCATCATAAGGTTGCTTCGCGGAGTGTCCATCCATGAAAGCTCATCAATAAAAACAATCTTTTTTTTCTCAGTTGATGAACGAATGAGATCTTTTAGTAATTCGAACGCCTCGAGCCAGTTTTTCGATTTTTTTTCAAAGTTGCCTCCGGCATCCTTTATTGATGCATCAAATTCAAAAAGCTGTTCTGAAAGATTTCCTTTTGACAGACCGGAATGCTGAAAAGCAAAACGAGATTTATACGCTTCACGGATCAAAAAGGTCTTTCCAATTCTTCGTCTGCCAAAGACAGCGATGAAGTGTGATTTATCATCGTAGGTAGCCTTCTCAAGTAGTAAAAGTTCTTTTTCACGCCCTATTATTGCATTTTTCATACTGACCACACCTCCTGAGAATGTTATAATCCGCTTAATCTACAAAAAAATCATGGATTAAGTGAATTATAACTCGTTTTTTCTGAAAAATCAAGCATTTTTTCATTTATAATCCGCTTAATCTACAAAAAAATCATAGATTAAGCGGATTATAACGAGTGCTCTTGATTCATAAACATGATTATAATCAAAGACAATAAAAAGGCGAGTGATCGAATCACCCGCCTAAATTGAAAGTGGTAGAAAGAACTATTTCTTGACTGTAACTTTGATTTTTTTGCTAACTCCGTTTGCTTTTACGGTTATGGTTGCTTTTCCTTTTTTCTTACCCTTGATGGTTATTTTTCCGTTTTTGTATGAAGCGGTTGCAACCTTTTTGGAAGATGTTTTTACGGTTACTTTATCACTGGAAAACATGGTGGTTGCTTTTACTGAAACAGATTTTTTTGCTTTTACTTTAACCTTTGATTTTGCGATGCTTAGATATGATGTACTGAAAGAAGCAGGTTTGATTTCTCCATCTTTTCCAACCATACTATCGCTCCAATCAGCAAAAGCATCTTTTCCGGCGTAGTCAACAGATTCTGATTTGTCACCTGCCGTAATAGAAACATCTGTGATAACGATTTTTGTTGCCAAGCTTACATCATTTGGAATAACTCCAAAATAACTTACTTTTGGATTAACACATCCGACTTCGGGTAACGGATCTGTCCACTCTTTATTCGTTTCAGTTTCATCATCCCATCCGGCAGACAACATGCCGCTTATTGAGATATCAGTTACAACAAGTTTGATCATATCTCCTTCGACACTTGCAGAAACATTATATGGGTATGATGGGTCTGTGGAAGAAATTGGAGTTTCGATTCCGGTGACCGGCGATTCAATTTTTATATCTTTTCCATCATAGCTGACAGCTATATGTTCTTCATCATTAGCAAATAATTCCGCACCGGTCTGTAGATCTTCAAACCAGAAAGACACGGATGGACTGAAATTATAGACCGCATCTTTTTCAAGAGCAGACTTTGGAATGTATGCGGTGAAGCTCTCTTTGTATTGAGTCAAATCGGTAGTATAGGTCTCTTCACCCAACCAAAAGCAAACAGAGCCCATTCCCCATCCTCCACTAACTGTGAGGCCACATACGGCTCCTTTTTTCGTAGCAGCTTTTGCGAGAGTAGCAGAAGAAAAAGAAGCTGCTAAAGCAAAAGCAAGAATTAAACACAAACTTTTTTTAATTAATTTCATCAGCGTTCCTCCTATGAGTAAAGTATTTTCAAGCTACAAAGCAACTATATCACTTAACATGCGACATATGGTGTCCTAAAAAAGACAAATTAATCGTTCGAATCGAATTAAAGATGTCACCTTACGAAAAAATGGCTAAAAACAGACACCAATAAAGTGTGTCCGGTGGTAGAATTGTTCATACATAGTCTGATTCTATTGCTGTTTGGCGTGATTATCACATTTATTACAGGTCGTTATAATAAATAAAGAATCGGATTATCAATATCAATAGGTAAGGGTAGCAGATGATGGAGTAGCGAAAGGAGCAGAGCTTATGAGGATTAAAAAGCAAAAAAGAAAATGGTTAAGCGTTTTACTTAGCTTAGCGTTGATAGCCAGTCTTGTTGCCGGTATTAGCATTGTACCCGGAGGCGTAGATATTGCATTAGCTGATGAATCAAACGAATCGGGAGAACAACCCGGCGTAGAGCAGCCTGAAGTCACTGAAGTACCGGATCAAACTGAAGCACCGGATCAAACTGAAGCACCTGAGGAAAGTGAGAATCCTGAAGAGACAGAGACACCGCCGCCTCAGGGAACACCTGTATGTTGGCAAGTTTTATCAACGGCAGGGGATGTATCGCATGAAGAAGCTTACGCATATAGGAAGGAAGAGGTATACAAGGCAGGTACATACTATGCTCACCTGTATTCAAATGCATGGGATGAGGATGATTTTCACCCTATAGATTGGAAAACAGAACAAATTGAAAATGAGAACGGAGAAATAGAAACAGTAGAAGTTCCCGATCATGATTATGGAGAGTCTTCATTATATACAGCCATCCGGAATGACGAAGGTAAAGTAACAAAAAAAGAAATCTCAGGTGTAACTATTTCACAAAGAAAGGTTGCGTCTGACAGTGGAAGCGAATATGTAAAAAAATATGGCAATACCTGGGATGCATATAGCTATCATTTTTACTATGAGATTACAGTTTCAGAAGATTCAAATGAACCGTTTGTAATCATGTTTGACTATAAGAATGAATACACAAATTCACCGGAGGGAACAGTAATAAAAGATGTTTCATGGATTGCAAAAGTGTCCGTGAGAAAACAGGATGAATTATCCATAGATGCAAAAAACGGAGAAAACATCAATTCTCTTTCTGCAGAGGTTGGAGAGCAGCTTTACAAAGCTCCTAATGACGGGCACAACTATGTTGCAAAAGCGTATTATTATTACAGCTCTATGATATATCCGAACACAACATACGATGAGGTTGTTTCTCAAAATGAAAACGGTTTTTCAAGCAAAACCCGTCATTGGTATTACCGAGGGATATATGACAAAGACGGAACACCTTTAGGCTCTCATATTGTATGTCAATATGTGCATTTTGATGAAGACGGTCGGGTTCAAACCGAGGATGAAGACTGTCCTGTATCATACTTGGTATACGATGAATTCCCTGAAGATATAGAAAAAGGTGACAGTATAGACAATGCATTTATTGTCGAAACTAAAAAAAATGATCAAAACATAATCGTTCCCAAGTGGGACAGAGACTCACTCAGAGGGTATGTGAACAGTTGTCCGTGGACAGATATTAAAGGGAACGGAACAGAGGTTTTATGTCCTGTGGAGTTTCATGACAATATAACCAGAATTTTTAATGGAGATTTTTATTCTGTTTGGGGACAATATGGTACAAATATAATTAACGGAAATGTAATAAACTCATGCTCTTTAAACAGAGAGTATCAAGGTAGTGAAAAGGATAATAAAAGATGGTATATAGGAATACCTAATTGGAATGATCCGAATTATACCGGAGATGATCCATACTTTTTATTTGAGCATTATAATGAGGCAGAAGCAAAAACGCATAAAGTATTCTTTGACCAAATGTGGGCAGGAGACAATGACAACCTTTCAGCAAGTGCAGCATCATATCAAAATGCATCTCTGACTATAAACGGTAATTGTTCGTACATTGATCTTTCTGACACCTATGAGGGAGAATGTGTGGTTTGTGAAGGTGGAGAGATAGGTGGAATGGGAGTCTGCCATTACAAGGACACTGTGTTCAGCCCGGAAGAAGCAGAAAGCACATATTATGGAACATATATCGGAACAGGACAGAGTATTGTTCAAAATGGCAAATTTATTGATGAGATTAAACCTGTTGATGAATATGATGATTCATCTCACTATGTATATGGAGTTTCGGATGATATGACACCTGAGGATTTTGAGAATGTCAATCCATATACGGTATTCTTTGACGGGGGAGTAAATGGTGATGAAACCCAGGGAACAGTTGCTGTTGTAGGTGACACGAATGGTAACGGAAAGGATTGCATATCTATAGATGTGTCAAGTCTCGGAGATGATGTGTTCCCAATGCTTCGACCTAAAAAAGATAATGAAAAATATGCCGGAACCTGGAAAGACATGAATTCCTGGTGGGAAATAATCAAAAAAATTCTTGGCGTTGATAAAGCTAAAATAATGGATATTTCACTTGTGCAGAACAACGCAAGAATTGTAGAACCAGGTCAAAAGGTTAACCTATACATCCGAGGACTTGACAGCTGGAATGGTAATAAAAATGTCACTCTGTATCATATCAAAGAAGATGGAAGTATAGAAAAAGTATCAACCGGTAAGGGCAATTTCAAAGGAACTGTGTCAGGGTCTACCGGAAGTTTTTCAACCTACTTTATTGCAGAAGATAAAACGCTTCCCAAAGATATAGATGAGGGGCTTGCAAAGCTTGTAAAAGAGCAGAAAGAAGAAGACAAGCCGGTTGTTCTGCCTACAGTAAAATCAGTTTTGAAAAAAGGTTTTCCATCAAACATCAAAAAACCAAATAAAAGTGCAATAAAAAATACAAGTGTCAAAGTAACCAAGAAAAACGGCACAAAAATAACTGTTGGTGTGACGAAGTTCACAGATGGATCCGTGATGACAGAAAAACTGGTTGAGGAAAAAAATGGTACAGTTATCCAGAGTCGCGAAATAGTTTACGCTGACGGAACAAATGCAATCGAAATATATGAAAAAAACAAAAAAGGAAAAACATGTGACAAGGTTATCAAAGTCGATAAAAACAAAAAAGCTCGATTGACCAAATTCAAAACAAATAATAAAAAGATAAAGATTCCTGATTCTGTCAAAGTAAACGGAAAAAATGTCAAAATAATACAATTAGGAAAAAAGTCAATTTCGCTAAGCAAAAAAATCAAGGAATTAAGGCTGGGCAAGAATATTTCCAAGATTGATAAAAATGCGATTACGGGGTTGACTAAGAAAACCAAGATTGTTATCAAAGCAAAAAAAACACAGTATAAGAAAATCGTAAAGCTACTTAAAAAGTCAATCAAACTACCGAAGGGAGTTAAGATTAAACGCATATAACCCTCACTCATATCTATTGATATACTGGCAGCGCCCGGAGAGTTCCGGGCGTTGTCGTTTTATTAGTATGGCGGGCATGTCCCGCCCCTTGGGTGAAAGTCCCAAGGGGCGTAGTTGCCAACGAACTGTGAGAAGTCAGCAGATGCCATAGTAGGTGGGGAAACAGACAATGAAAAAAATCATAAAAGGCTTTGCATTAGTAACTGCGGGAGTTGTATTTTCGATTATTGTTGGGCTTATGGCACCGTCACAAGCACAGGCTAAATCAGCATACAAACTCACGAAGTACAAAACCTGCAAGTCGCCTAGCCTTTAAAAAAGCCTTGCTTAGCAAGGTTTTTTTCGGTATAATGAGCTTAAGGGGGGATGGAGATGGATGAGAATCTGCAGTTGTTTGAAGATCAGCCTATACGAACGGCGTGGGATGAGAATGCTGAAGAATGGTATTTCTCTATTGTTGATGTAGTAGCGGTTTTGACGGACCAACCAGACACAAGGCACGCCGCAAAGTATTGGAGTGTGCTGAAAACCCGCTTGAAGAAGGAAGGATCCGAACTGACTACAAATTGTAGTCAGTTGAAAATGAAGGCTTCAGATGGAAAACGAAGGTTTACAGATGTTGCAAACACAGAGCAACTTCTTCGACTCATTCAGTCAATTCCTTCAAAAAAGGCTGAACCGTTCAAATTGTGGTTGGCTGAAGTCGGCCGTGATAGAATAGAGGAGACTCTTTTGAGATAAGTGCGGATGTATCCGAACAGAAACAATGAGGAAGGGGCTTTGGATCTATATTTAGATGATGTGTTATCGCTTTGTGATAAGTACGGTCTCGGTTGGGATATTTACTCTCACGATGGAGTCGAGCTTTCGTATGTGGCGGTTGAGAATGTGTTTAGAAGACTAAACGGGAACTATGAACAGATTGGAGAAGACAGATATATTGAAACGAATATTCGGGATTTGTTGAAAAAGCATATTGCTGTAAAATAACGGGAAAATGTCTATTCGTGACTATTGACCAAGGAGTTTACGAAATCAGCCTACGAAACTTTACGAAATTTGTCTAATTAAGGACACCAAAAGCGGTACATAGGGTGTTAAAATTATATATTATCGTGATAGTATAGTACATAATTCAAGGAGGTTGCCTATGAATATTAAAATCATCATAAAGAAAACATTATGTTTAGCCTTGCTGCTTTCACTTATTATAGGTATGTTCCCTATGTCCAACGCGGATGCAAAGAGCAAACTGAAGCTAAACAAATCCTCCATAACCATGATTGGTGGAACCGGTTTTGTTAAGTTGAAGGTTAAAGGCTTGAAAAAAGGACAAAAAGCAGTATTTACATCAAAAAATGAAAAAGTTGCTTATTTAACAACAGAAAACAGCAAAAAGGGTTATGTTTTTATTCGTGCTGATAATCCCGGAAAAACAAAAGTGATTGCCAAAATAGGCTCAAAAAAACTTATTTGTAAAATAAAAGTAACAAACCCTTTTAAGGGAGTTAAATTCGTTATTCCCAATTTGATAAAAAACTTCGAAAGCGGCAACGATTATGGCGCACGCTACGCAATCTCAAATGCAAGATTTTATAATGACGATGGATTTTATAAATTGAGGTTTAATGTTACTCTTATAAAAGAAGAGACTAACAGTCACTCGAGTGCAAATGATCGAAATCGTTTCTGCACATACGTGGCATTGCTAGATAAGAATAATAATGTATTAAATAGTAATGCCGGTTATCCTAATGTTACTGGATGGGCAAATATTACCTTAGAGGAATCCGATAAAACCGGGGAAGCTTTTTCGCTTGGTGAAACAAAAGAAGCTGAGGTTAGCATATATGAAAACGAAAAAGTATTCGGCAAAGTGAAGACGGTAGTATTTATGGAAAACCCCGTTTACCCGTGTGCTTATACTGGCAAAAAACTACCGAACACTGCTTTTTCCAACTCGAATAATCCAGATGCTACCTCAACACCAACTCCAACGCCTACGGGAAAGCAGCTCACAAAACTGTATTATGAAAATAGCTCATATACATGGAATCACGATGCGATACCTCGTACGGTTTGGCAACCTACAGAGTGTGATGGTAACGGGATTCATCCATTTGCTATAATGTATTCATCCGCAGACGGATCCCGCTTTACTTATGGAGATTACACCTATAAATCTTCGAACACATCCGTTGCTACGATAGATGGAAATGGTGCAGTTACTTTTGTCGGATATGGGACAACAATTCTAACTTGTTCGTACGGTACACTTAGTTCATCTATGACTTTGACAATAACCGGTGGCGGTGTGGGCACTCCGACGCCAACGCCATATGTAACACCAACGCCAACTCCTGATGCGCACCAGCATAAGGACTGTACATATTGCTCGGGAAAAGGAAAAATAAAATGTGCAACCTGTAATGGCAAAGGACAAGTCCACTATCCTTGTACTCGCTGCAACAGTACCGGATATTATACATATATGGATGGAACCAAAGAAGTATGTAATTCATGTCGACTCAAAATGGTTACATGTATGGATTGTCTCGGTGGAAATGGTATAGTAACTTGTAAGTATTGCGAGGGTACCGGTGAATATAGCAGTGTATGCTTCAATTGTAAAGGGGAAAAGAGATATCTATGCAGAAATTGCAAAGGGTTAAAGAACATAAGATGCCGTACCTGCGGAGGAACGGGACGCTTTTCATATTACGATTCGATTCATCATGTTACTGGTTGGGCAGATTGTAAAACATGTGGAGGAAAGGGCAATATTTATTGTCAGCAGTGCGATAATGACGGTATAACCGTATGCCCCGAATGCAACGGCACCGGAAAACAATAATCACTCATATCTATTGATATACTGGCAGCTCCCGGAGAGTTCCGGGAGTTGTCGTTTTACTTGACATCTATCGGCGATTTGATATAATCCAGCTATAAATCGGTTGTTATTAAGGAAACTATTCAAATCATATATGAAATAAAATATGATACAATATTGGTGCGTCATTATTGTATAAACAGGAAAGCGAGGCAACCAACTATGAAGATTAAAACCCGTCTGTTAAGTATGGCTGTTCTTTTGGGCGTTATTTTCTCGGCGATTCAACCCTCTAACAG
>CAMVCQ010000003.1 GCA_947166015.1 uncultured Lachnospiraceae bacterium | reverse complement strand
CCTTCCATCTTACATCTTCCATCATCCATCTCACATCTTCCCTCTAACCTCGCTACACGCGTATCAAAGAGGTGCTGGACTATGTCCCCGATCGAAATATGGTGCCCGCAGAAGAAGCCGTCATGAAGGAGGAAGCGACCGCTTCCGGAAAAGCGAAAGCACCGGAGCAGACCGCGCGTGTCGCATCCGTGAAGGGGGCGTCCGGAGAGCTGCGCTTCGACAACGTATACTTCGGCTACAACGGCGCTCACGATATGGTGCTGGAGAATATCTCGTTTACGGTTCCAGCCGGAAAGACGACGGCGATCGTCGGAGCTACGGGCAGCGGAAAGACGACACTTCTCAAGCTGATCCTCCGCTTTTTTGAAACACAGTATTTCGGTTCGGTTTACCTGGACGGAGTCGATACCAGGTCCATGTCCTCGCATGATCTGCGGGAGCATTTTTCCTATGCACCGCAAAAAGCATACCTGTACGGCGGGACGATCCGAAGCAATCTTCAGGTGGCGAACCCGTCCGCCACGGATCAGCAGATGCAAAAGGCTTGTGACATGGCGATGGTTTCGGAGTTTCTGGATGACGACGGGATCGACCGGAAGGTGACGCAGGGCGGGACGAATCTCTCGGGAGGACAGCGGCAGCGCGTGTCCATCGCCAGGGCGTTTGTCCGGGACGCATCCGTCTATCTTCTCGATGATACCCTGTCGGCGCTTGATTTCAAGACCGATGCCGCCGTGCGAAAGGCCATGCGCGAGGATCTCGCCGGGAAAACGATCATCGTCGTCGCCCAGCGGCTTTCCTCGATCCTGGAGGCGGATCAGATCGTCGTGATGGACAAAGGCCGCATCGTGGATGCCGGCACCCATGAGGATCTTCTGAAGAAATGTCAGATCTATCGGGAAATCTATGAGACACAGATGGCGCAGAGCGGGGACGTGGTATCCCGGAAGGGAGGTGCGTCGGTATGAGTCAGAATACACCGAAAAAACGCAAAAAAGCCCGCAGAGGCACCCTGAACCGGCTGCTCCGTCTGCTGGCGCACAAAAGAAAACTGGTCATCGCCGTCATGATCACACTGGCACTCGGCACGGTCTTCGACGTTTTCGCGCCGAAGGTGATCGAGTATATCACCGACAGTCTGAAGCTGACGGAGGGCTTTGATTTCAATTTCGGATACATCGGAAAAATGCTCCTGGTTTTGGCGGGACTCTATATACTGAGCTCGGCCAGTACGTTTCTCGTGAAGCGATGGTTGATCGTGATCGCCGAGGATACGGCATTCATGATGCGTGAGCGCCTGCAGAAAAAACTGCACAAGCTCCCCCTGAGCTATATCGATTCCCAGAAGCGCGGAGATGTCCTGGCCAGACTGACATCCGACATGGTGATGCTGACGAATGTGATCCAGACCAATCTTTCCACGCTTTTTACCAAGATTCTGTCCATAGCCGGAATCCTCATCATGATGTTTGTGACCGATGTCTGGCTCGCGCTCATGTTTGTCGTGCTCCTGCCGCTTTCCGTCATCGCGATCAAGATCATCACCAAGGCGACCAACAAGCTTTTCAAAAGTCAGCAGGCCGCGGTGGGTGAGCTGAATGCCCATATCGAGGAGATGGTGACGGGGAACGATGTCATGCGTGCCTTCAACTACGAAGAAAGATCCTACGAGGAGATGGAGACGATCAACAACAAGTTCTTCAAAACCTATCTTTCTTCCCGTACCTGGTCCGGCCTGATCACGCCGATCACCACCTTTTTCAACAACTTTGCCTATATCGCCATCTGTGTGGCAGGCGGGTATCTGGGGATCAAAGGTGTGCTGTCGCTGGGCGCTTTGCAGGCATTTCTGATCTATGCGAATAATATTTCCTCGCCGATCAATACCTTTTCGACGATGCTGAATCAGGTGCAGGGAGGTCTCGCAGCGGCCGACCGGATCTTCACACTTCTGGATGAAGAGGAGGAGTCGGAGGATCATGCCTCGCCGCAGGCTGTCTCCGGGCAGGCTGAGGGAGATGTGGTCTTCGATCATGTGAAGTTCGGATATGTCCCCGAAAAGACGCTGATGGAGGATGTCAGCTTCCACGCGAAGCCGGGACAGGTGTTTGCCATCGTCGGCCCGTCCGGTGCCGGCAAGACCACATTGGTCAATCTTCTCATGCGCTTCTACGAGATCGATGGCGGCCATATCCGGCTGGATCAGGTGGATACGGCGCAGATGACGCGTACCGGACTGCGGACCCATCTGGGTATGGTGCTGCAGGACACCTGGCTTTTCTCCGGGACGATCCACGACAATATCGCCTACGGAAAGCCGGGTGCAACGAGAGAGGAGGTCATCGAGGCTGCGAAAAAAGCGCAGTGCGATTCCTTCATCCGGACACTGCCTCACGGGTACGATACCTGGATCGATGATGATACCGGGGCACTCAGTGTCGGTGAAAAACAGCTTCTGTCCATCGCCCGCGTGGTGATCTCCGATCCGGAGATCCTGATCCTGGACGAGGCGACGTCAAATATCGATACCCGTACCGAGGTGCTGATCACCAGTGCGATGAGCGAGATGATGAAGGGGCACACGACATTTATGATCGCGCATCGTCTGTTCACGATCAAAAATGCGGACAGTATCATTTTTATGAAAGACGGCGATATCAAGGAAGTGGGAACCCATGAGGAATTGATGGCGAAGGGCGGATATTATGCCGATTTGTACAACAGTTCCTATGCATGATGGCCGGAAAAAAGGTTTTGGATAACCGGTGACAGGTTTGAAACGCTTTGAACAGCGTTTATATTACAAGAATAAATTGCCCGTCTGTGTGGGAGCGTCACAGACAGAAGGGCTCACACGCTCCGGAATGGAGGTCTTTAGCCGATGAAGGGTTGGTTTTTAACAGCGGGAAAATTTGAAAAGTCCGTAGAGAGGCTGCTGTCTCAGGTGAATCTCGGTGAGCACACACTGGAGATCGTGGACTGCGGAGAGGCCGCGTATGAGATTGATGACGGTCTCCCGGCGAAGCTCTGGGTAAACGGCGAGGAGGTCACGCCACCGGACTTTTTCTATATAGCGGACAGCGACGGGGAGAACGGAGTGGTGTTCCCCTTTGCCAGGCAGCTGGAGCTTCTCGGGGCGCTGAATTATAATCCGATCGAGGCGAAAAAGGCGGCCATGAGCAAGATCGAGACCTACCAGATCCTGGCGGCGGCCGGCCTTCCGACGATCAAGACTCTGGTCTTCCGCAAAACAATCAAAAAGGAGCGCATCCTGGAGGAGATCGGGCTGCCCCTGATCATGAAGCCGGATGACGGCTTCGGCGGTGAGGGCGTAGAGCTGATCCAGACGGAGGAGGAGCTCGACGCCGCGATGGAAAAGCTGCAGACCTCCGAGTCCCGTATGCTGATCCAGAAGTACATCGCGACCTCGAAGGGACGGGATGTCCGCGTGATCACCATCGGCTTCGAAGCGGTCTTCGCGGCACAGCGAAAGGCATCCAACCCCGATGAATTCCGCTCCAATCTTCACATGGGAGGAACCGCCGAGGAGTATCCGCTGACCGACGAGATGAAGGATCTCTGCCACCGTGTGGCAAAGGCCATCGGACTTCGCATGGCGGGAATCGACCTTCTGTTTACCGAGGACGGCTTCGTCGTCGGCGAGGTGAATTCCTCCGCCGGATTTGATTCCTGGCTCGGGAAAAAGGATCTGATCCAGTTCTTCATGAAGGATCTGACGAATCAGATGCTGGCAAAGCCGCTCGCACATTGGCGGTATCTGCAGCTGAAGCAGGCGGCACAGAACATCCAGCTGTCCAAGGTTCTGATGGGACTGGACGATTTCGGATTTTTGAAAGCGATGCAGGCGCTGTTTACGGATTGTCAGGGTACACAGGAGCTGGTCCTGATGGAGATGGTTCGGGCGAACGCCAATACGGAGTTCGGGCGTGCACACCACTTTGATGAGATCCGCTCCGTCGAGGATTATCGAAGATACGTTCCGCTTTCCGGCTGGGATGACTATGCAGAGGCGTCGGAGCGTCTGCAAAAGGGCGAGAGCGACATCCTGTTCCCGGGCAAGGCGACATTTTTCTATCGCACATCCGGAACGACAGCGGCCTATAAATTTATTCCCGAAAGTGAGAGGGAGGCGATCGCCAGAAAGGCGATCTCGAGAGCGAGAACGACGGAAATCGCTGTGATGATCCCCGGCGGGATGAAGGTAGCGACACGTGTCTTCGCATTTTTTAACAAATCCTCGCTCCGCGTCACAGAGGGCGGGATCCCCTGTGGGACAGCCTCGGGACGCTCGTCAGAGCTGGCAAACGAAGAGATGGTGAAGCGCCTGACCTACGTACCGCAGGTGGTGAACGAGTTTGAGGGAGAGGAGCTTCTCTATGTGATGCTCCGCTGCTCCATCGTCTTCGGCGATGTGACGGCGATACTCGGAAACAATGCGAGAATGATGAAAAACCTGGTGGACTATGCCGCCGGGCATGCCACCGAGATCATCGAGGATATCCGGAACGGCGGCTGCCGGTACGAGATGTCGGAGGAGCTGAAGGGGATGCTCGCCGAGCAGCTTTCACCCCATCCCGAAAGGGCGGATGAGCTCGAGGAACTCCGCAAGGCAGATCACTTCACACCGCGCTATTACTGGCCGCAGCTCATGGCAGCAGGATTCTGGCTCGGAGGAAGTGTCGGCGTCTATGTGAACGAGGTCAGACCTCTGCTGCCGGAGACCACGGCGTACATCGATGTGGGTTACGGGGCAAGTGAGACCAAGATCAATATCCCGACGAAGCCGGAGACACCGGCGGGCGCGCTCTCTACCTTCACCTGCTTTTTCGAGTTTATTCCGGAGGATTCCGACGAGCCGCTGCTGGCGCATCAGCTCGAGGACGGAAAGAGCTATGAGCTCGTGCTCACGACCAATGCCGGTCTGTACCGTTACCGCCTGAAGGATATGGTCTATGTGGATGGATTCACGGGCAATACGCCGAATATCAAGTTTTTGACCAAGCTGGCGGATGTCGCCAATCTCGCCCAGGAGAAGATCCCCGGCGTGATGCTGTCACAGGCGATCGCCGAGGTGGCAAAGGAGGCCGGATATACCTGCCGTATGGCACAGGTATTCCCGGATCCGAAGGAAATGAGCTATGTGGTGTGCCTTGAAACCGATCGGGAAATCCCGGACGAGGAGGCCTTCCGGCATGAGATGGACGCAGGCCTCAGAAAGAAGCTGGTCCAGTACGATGTCTATCGGAACAAGCTTTTGAATGAATGCGGTCTCAAGGTCATGAAGGCCGGGTGGAGCGAACACATGATGAAAAAGCTTTCCGCCGGAAACGCTACGGTGGCGCAGGTCAAGGTTCCGGTCGTGGTAGATGAACTTCCGGAAGATTTCTGAGCTGTGAAGTGACAGGCGTGATAGGAAGGATTTTTTTCGGATCGAAATGAAAAAAAATGGCGTTTTCTCTTGCGGGAAAACGCCTTATAATTATTTTGACAAAGAAATGCTTTTATGCTATACTGTTATTTTGTGAAAAAAGGGTTTGAAATAAGTTGACATAAAGAAATACACAGTAAAGAGGAAAGATATGTTCGCAAGACTCAAAGAATACATAACAACGCAAAAAAGTATGCACTCTCAGGTGTTTCTGATCGTGCTTATTGTTGGTGCATTGACGGCTCTTTTGTCCACGCTCGCTACTGTTATAGAAGGCATAGGACCGGCGGCGAGCATTTTCACACTTTTGTGTTTTGTTGCCATATGCGGCATTTTTGTATTGGCATTTGTCTTTGGAAAAGAAACATTAGGCCATATACTTTTGTGCGTTGTGCTTGACATCATTTTGATCCCGATCACATTTTTCTTCTGCGGAGGAGTGCGAAGCGGGATGGTCTGTTATTTCCTGTCAGGCCTGTATATCATTGTCCCGAGCATAGAAAAAAGATGGCTTAGAGCTATGATCTACATCGCATCTACCGTGGCGATGGCGACATCTATCATTTTGTCAGTAACGGCTTTTCCACATCTTGTGGAGCCTATGGATGATCACGGCTGGTACATAGATGTGGTGATCTCATTTGTGCTCAATGCCGGATGCATGTTTTATGTGTCAAGCCTTACGGTCCGCTCGTACGAGAGGGAACACAGGGCAAATGAAGAACTGCTCGAAAAGTTGGAAAAATTATCCATACGCGATGAGCTGACCGGACTATACAACAGACGCGAGCTTTTCAGAGTTATGGAAGACAATGTTATGGAAGCGCCGTCAGATGATCATTATGAGGTGTTCATGTTTG
Organism: uncultured Lachnospiraceae bacterium; assembly: GCA_947166015.1. Taxonomy (GTDB): domain Bacteria; phylum Bacillota; class Clostridia; order Lachnospirales; family Lachnospiraceae; genus Eubacterium_F. The sequence continues at coordinate 64,434 of CAMVCQ010000003.1, read as the reverse complement.
ATGTGGACGACTTCAAGGTGGCCAATGATTCACTCGGACATGTATTTGGAGACAAGGTTTTGAAAGAGGTTGCAAATTGTCTTCAGGAGGTGATCCGTGAGGAAAACGGAGAACTCGCTGCCAGGTTTGGCGGAGAGGAGTTTGTGGCTATTTTTCACACAAACAATTTTGAGGATGCGTACGGTCGTGCCGAAAAGGTCAGGATGGCTATTGAGAGACTCAGATTCGCAGAGGATCCGGAGTACAGGATCACCATAAGCGGTGGTGTCGACCACTGCAACGGCATCAGACCGAGACGCGCGATCAGGCAGGTTGATGAGCTTTTGTATATAGCAAAGCAGGCGGGCAAAAATCAGATCACCAGAGGTGAGTAAGATTGGAAACCAAACTTTATTTACAGAAAGGTTGGGAAGTATGGGAGAGTATGTAATCAGCTGCTGTACGGCAGCGGATCTGTCAGAGGAGTATCTGAACAAAAGAGAGATTCCGTTCCTGTGTTTTCATTTCGAAGTGGACGGAGTTGATTACCTTGATGACATGGGCAAAAGCCTTCCGCTTGAACAGCTGTTCAAAAAAATGGACGCGGGAGCATCTACCAAAACATCGCAGATTTCGGTAAGTGAGTATTCTGATTTTTTCAGAGGTATACTATCAGAAGGAAAAGACCTTATCCATGTGACACTTTCAAGTGGCATCACAGGTTCATACAATTCCGCAATGATCGCAAAAGAGGCGATTGAGGAGGAGTTCCCGGACAGGAAGCTTTTTGTGGTTGACTCGCTTGCGGCATCGAGCGGATACGGACTTCTTGTTGACAAAATGGCTGACCTTCGTGATGAGGGGATGTCGATAGAGGAACTGTATAACTGGATAGAAGCAAACAAAACAAGACTGAACCATTGGTTTTTCACATCCGATCTCACCTATTTCATAAGGGGAGGAAGAGTTAGCAAAACCGCAGGTGCAGTAGGTCAGATTCTAAACATATGCCCGCTTTTAAATGTCGATTTTGAGGGTAGACTCATACCGCGTGAAAAGATCAGGACAAAAAAGAAGGTCATACGACGAACTGTTGAAAAAATGGAAGAGCTTGCGGATGACGGACTTGATTACAGCGGCAAAGTGTTTATCAGCAATTCCGCCTGCGAAGAGGATGCCAAGCAGGTTTCGGATCTGATAGAAGAAAAATTTATGAAAATGAAAGGAATGGTCAGACATTTTCCTATAGGAGCAACCATCGGAAGTCATACGGGACCGGGAACTGTTGCGTTGTTTTTCTGGGGCAAGGAAAGATTGGACTAGTTGATTTATGAACACACAGAATAACACGAAAAAAAATATCTACAACATCACATTTGCAGCGATGGTCGCAGCTTTATATGTTGTGCTTACATTTGTTGCAAATTCGTTCGGACTGGCAAGCGGAGTCATACAGGTAAGGCTTTCGGAAGCTCTCACGATACTTCCGTTTTTCTCCGGTGCTGCGATCCCGGGACTTGTTATAGGATGTGTAACTGCAAACTGGCTTACGGGCTGTGTATTTTTGGATATAGTATTCGGCTCGCTTGCGACGCTTATCGGTGCGCTCGGATCGTATCTTTTGAGAAAACACAAATTTCTCGTTCCGCTTCCGCCGGTACTCGCAAACACCATCATAGTTCCGTATGTGCTCAGATTTGCGTATGATATGCCGGATTCAATACCGTTTATGATGGCTACGGTTGGAGCGGGAGAGATCATATCATGCTATATCCTCGGACTTGCGCTGCTTTTTGCGCTTCAGCCTTTTGCAAATAAACTTTTCAAGAAATCCTGAATATGAATCGTATCACACTTACAGTCATAATTCTTTTGATACTCGGCGGACTCGGGTACTTTTGTTATGTTAATTTTTGGAAAACTCCCGAGTTTGCAGACGAAAACCGTCCTCTTCCGCTGGGGATGGAGGCCGTGACACAGGGTTCGGCAAAAGCCGAGGAGGAAGAACTTTTACCGACGGACATATCGACGATCATTGATCCTTCAAAATCAGTCCCGGTTGAGACTATTCCGGAAAGCCTCACGGTGCTTGTAAACAGAGCATTTTTGCTGCCGGAATCATACGAGCCGAAAGACCTTGTGAAGCCTGACATCGAGTTTGACACCACTGTCGTATCCGACAAAAATTATTTGAGAAAGGTAGCCGCTACCGCTCTCGAAAAAATGGTCAAAGAGGCAAAAAAGAAAAAGCTGAAAATAATAGGCGTTTCGGGCTACAGATCATACGCCAGGCAAAAGCAGGTGTATAACCAGAGCGCGGCGACAAACGGAAAATCACACGCAGACAAATACTGTGCGGTGCCGGGAAGCAGTGAGCACCAGACGGGGCTTAGCATAGATGTATCCTCGCCCGATGTCAAAAATGCCCTGCAGCCGTCGTTTGCATCAACAAAAGAAAGCAAATGGATAGAGAAAAATGCTCACAGGTTCGGGTATGTAGTCAGGTATCCGAAAAAGAAACAAAAAATAACCGGGTACAATTATGAACCATGGCATTTGAGATATGTCGGACCAAAGGTTGCCGCATATCTTCACGAAAACGAGCTGACACTTGAGGAGTACTACAATGTCAGCATGAACAAAGAAAATAAAGAATGGAGAAATGACCTTTGAGAACAATAATACTTGTTTTTGTATACATTATAGTGATAGTGCTTAGCTTCTGTCTTTTGATGCCGATAGGACTTATCATCAGATTGTTCAGCAAAAAAGCATCAGCAGCGTATGCATTGTTTATCGTTAAATGTGCATTCAATCTCTGCATGTTCATCTCAGGATGCAAAAAAGAGGTTGTCGGCCTTGAAAAAGTCCCAACCGATACAGCAGTTATGTATGCAGCAAACCACAGAGGCTTTTATGATATAATCCTTTTGTACTCGATCGTGCCTACACAGACTGCGTTTGTCGCAAAGTCGGGGCTTAGGAAATTTTTCTGTATAGCTCAGTGGATGTGGTTTCTTGACTGTATGTTCATCGAAAGAGACAATATCAAGCAGAGTCTTGAGGTTATATTAAAAGCGATCGCACTGGTCAAATCAGGAACCTCAGTATATATCTCGCCGGAGGGCACGAGAAATCCAACCGACGAGCTGCTTGAGTTCAAGGAAGGCTCTATGAAGATCGCTACAAAAGGCAAGGTTCCTATCGTTCCGGTGTGCTTTACGGGGACGGAAAAAATAATGGAAGAGAGCATGCCCTGGGTACACAGCGGCAAAATCCGTGTCGAGTTCGGAGATCCTATCTATCCTGACAAGCTCGAAAAAGAAGAGCTTAAGCATATTGGGCGTTATACAAGGGATGTGATCCAAAAGCTGTATGACTCCACGCTTGAAGCCAAGGATTGACAAGTTTTTGATTAAATGATATATTCATAGACTGAAAGGGAGGAAATAACGATGAATCCAATTATTCTGGTTTTGCTTATCATCATAGCGGTGCTTGTTGTGGCTGTGATCGTGTTGTATTTTGTCGGCAAGAAGCTTCAGAAAAAACAGGATGCTTCACAGGAACAGATGCAGGCAGCGGCTCAGACCGCGACGATACTTGTGATAGACAAGAAAAAAATGAGGCTCAAGGATGCAGGTCTTCCGGCGGTGGTACTCGAAAACACCCCAGCATATCTGAGGCGCGCAAAAGTGCCCATCGTCAAAGCAAAGATAGGACCAAAGATCATGACACTGATGTGCGACGAGAAGATTTTTCCACTGCTTCCGGTCAAAAAAAATCTCAAGGTTTCGATAAGCGGAATTTACATCATGGATGTAAAAGGACGTGGTGTGCTTGAGCAACCCCAGCAAAAAATGGGCCTTATACAAAAGCTTAGAATGAAAGCACTAAACGGCGGAAAATAATGCAGATACCTCAGTCAGCGACAGAGATCATAGAAACGCTAAACAGCCACGGATACGAAGCGTATATCGTGGGCGGTTGCGTGCGCGATTCTATTCTCAAAAGAGAGCCGATGGACTGGGATATCACTACATCAGCAAGACCTGATGAAGTAAAAAAGCTATTTAGAAGAACGGTTGATACGGGGATAGAGCACGGCACCGTAACAGTTCTTTCAAAGGGTGACGGATACGAGGTCACAACCTACAGGACTGACGGAAAATACGATGATCACAGACATCCGAAGGAGGTCGAGTTTGCTCCTACGCTTGACGAGGACCTCAAACGCAGGGATTTCACCATCAACGCGATGGCGTACAATCCTGCCGAGGGACTTATCGACCTCTACGACGGACAGAAGGATCTGAAATCCCACATAGTCAGGTGCGTCGGAAATCCCTATGAGAGATTTGAAGAAGACGCACTCAGGATGCTTCGAGGTGTGAGATTTGCCGGACAGCTTGAGTTTGATATAGAAAACGAGACAAAAAATGCCATAGCCGAAAAGGCTGATACACTGAAGTTTGTCAGTGCCGAGAGGATCCGCGTTGAGCTTGTGAAGCTTTTGATATCAAACGGTGCAGACAGGCTAAGGCTTGCATATACGACGGGACTTACCAAGGTGTTTTTGCCGGAGTTTGACAAGGCGATGGAGACCGAGCAAAACAACCCTCACCATATGTACACGGTTGGAGAGCACACAATACATGTGATCATGGAGGTAAACAGACTGGTACAAAGCCTTCCTGCAGATGATCCCATGAAAAATGACAAGACGGCGTCACAGCTCAGTCTTGCTGCGCTTCTTCACGACATAGCTAAACCTGAATGCAGAACAACGGATGAATCGGGCACGGATCATTTTCACGGACATGATGTAAAAGGTGCTGAGATGGCAAAAAGTATCATGCGCAGGCTGAAATTTGGCAATGATACGATTCGTGTGGTTGCTGTTCTTGTGAAGTATCACGACAGACGGTACAAGTATCTGACGGATGAGGCGGGGAATTATTCATCCAAAGGCAAAAAAGCATTTCGTCGACTGGTAAGCGAGGCGGGGGCTGACATCATGCCGCTATTGTTTATACTGCAGGAGGCGGACATTTTAGGTCAGAGCGAGTACAAACGCGAGGAAAAGCTGCGCCTTTTGGAGTATGGAAAAAAGTGTTTCGAGGAAATCGTTGCTGATGGCGACGCATTGAAAATATCGGATCTTGCCATAGGCGGATCGGATCTGATCAAAGAAAAAGGATTTAAACCCGGACCGGATATAGGTGCCGAATTAAAAAGACTGTTGGAAACAGTCATAGAGGAACCGTCGCTTAATGAAAGAAAAAAGCTCCTTGAGCTTGTTGATGAAAAATAAATAGTAACAAAAAAAGGACATATGCAACTCGCATATGTCCATTGTGATTATCGATCAATGATGTCCGTCGTGCTTTTTGATGATCTCCTCGTATCTACGTGCGGAAGCTGACATTTCAGCTTCTTCATCCAAACCTTCTATCTCAAGCTCTCCGAGTTCAGACTCGTCTATGCCTTCAAGAAGATTGTCGAGATCGTTATCTGTAAGAAATTCTTCCATGAATCATACCTCCGTATCGTACTATCCCTAAGCCACTACTACGGATTATAGCACTTTTTTGGGGTTGTTGCAAGTCTTTATCAAAAAAAGAATGAGATTTCGTCAAAAATAAGGCGAAATTACTTGCGGGAGGCCAAAAACTATGCTATAATGTTTCTCTGTGGGCGCTTATGTGAGCGCATAGCGAGGTGAGGTTATGAACTGTCGCAAAATAATGCGGGTTTTCGGGCTTGGCGTGGTATTGTTTCTGTGTGTGACGGCGGTTGTCGGATGCACGAAAAAAAAGCACGGTGCGACCGCGAAACCCAATCAAGATATACAATACGAAAAAGGCGCGGATTTAAGGGGTGTCATCAAGTCGATCGACAAAAAATCTTCGGTAATAGCTTTCTACAACCCCGTATTTGATACGGAGGAGGCATTTTTGTATGACAGTGCTACCGAGATAATCTCCAAAAATGATGTCCAGGAGACTGTTGAGGAGATTTCTCCCGGAGAGGTTTTTGATCTCTACATGGATGCCAAGGGCGGTCTTGCAAAAATGAAAGAGACTGCAGACATCGTTGTCGAGGAAGACGCGGAGATCAAAGTCGATGCGGACACGCATATAATCACGGTCGATGACATCAATTATTCCTACTCGGATTTCATGGTGTCGCTCTCCGGAGGAAAAGAGATAAATCCAATGGAGATAACCGAGCTCGACCAGGTGACATTTCGCGGAGTTGAGGGCAAAGCGTATTCGCTTATTGTCACCAAAGGGCATGGATATATCCAGCCCGAAAAATATGAGGATTTCGTCGGCGGAACGCTCACTATAGACGGTGAGGCCATATTGCCCGTATCCGAGGGGATGCTGATAGCGGTCCCTGAGGGCAAGCAGAAAATCTCCATGAAAAATGGCTTCCTCGAGAGCAAGGCCGATACGAGTGTCAAACGAGACGAGCTGACGGTAGTCGATATGTCGCAGTTTATGACGCAAAAGCCGCATACCTCGAGTGTGACATTTCACATTTATCCCGAGGGCGCCGAGCTGTATATAAACGGCGCGTATGTTGATTATTCAAAGCCTATAAACATGTATTACGGAGCGCACGCAGTAAAGGTTGTGCTTGAGGGATACAATGCTTATACCGGAACGATCACGGTCAAAGACCCCGAGGCATCGGTTCGTATAGATCTTGCGGAGGAGACGGCGACTGTAGAGGATGACGGGGATTCGGGAGACTCGGGGAAAAGCTCATCGACCACGGTTGATGATACCACAAGTGATCCAAATGTCACCACTCCCGTAGCGGAGTTTGACACAAAGCACAAGATCACTGTCAGCGCACCCGACGGAGTCAGCGTTTATGTAAACGGTGCATATCAGGGCAAGGCTCCGTGCTCATTTGCAAAAACACTGGGAAGCATCACACTGACGCTTCAGCGAGAGGGCTACAAAACCAAAAGCTACAGTCTCGATGTAGTGGATGACAACGAAGATGTAACGCTGTCGTTCCCCGATCTGACTGTTGACAAATAGAAACGAAAAAACTTATATCAACATAAAATTACATTTGGAGGAAACTATGGACTACAAGCAAGCTTACAAATCCTGGTTGGAGAACCCATACTTTGACGAGGAAACAAAAGCAGAACTGAAAAGCATCGAAGGAGACGAAAAAGAGATCAGAGACAGATTTTATGCGGATCTTGAATTCGGAACCGCGGGACTTCGAGGGGTGATCGGAGCCGGCATAAACCGTATGAACGTGTATACGGTGCGCAAGGCCACACAGGGACTTGCGAATTATATCATCAGCAAAAACGGTCAGGAGAAGGGTGTTGCCATCGCGTTTGATTCGCGTCGCATGTCGCCGGAGTTTGCGGACGAAGCAGCCTGCTGCCTCGCTGCAAACGGAATAAAAGCATATGTGTTCGAATCGCTTAGACCTACACCTGAGCTGTCATTTGCGGTCAGATATCTTGGATGCATCTCGGGTATCAACATCACAGCATCGCACAATCCGCCCGAGTACAACGGATACAAAGTATATTGGGAGGACGGAGCGCAGATAACTCCGCCTCACGATGCAGGTATCATGTCAGAGGTAAAAGCCGTAACTGACTATGCTGCAGTAAAAACAATGTCGGTAGAGGAAGCTACTACAGCAGGATTATACAAAAAAATAGGAGCCGAGGTCGATGACGCATACATGGCAGAACTCAAGAAAAATGTCCTGCATCCTGAGTGCATAGAGCAGACCGCAAAGGATCTGAAAATAGTCTACACACCACTTCATGGAACAGGGAATATCCCTGTCAGAAGAGTATTAAAAGAGCTTGGCTTCGAAAATGTTTTTGTTGTGACCGAGCAGGAGCTTCCGGACGGAGAGTTCCCGACGGTCAGCTATCCGAACCCGGAGGCTGCTGAGGCGTTTGAGCTTGCACTTAAGCTTGCAAAAGAAAAGGATGCGGATCTCGTGCTCGCTACGGATCCCGATGCCGACAGACTCGGAGTTTACGCAAAGGATTCAAAAACAGGCGAGTATGTATGCCTCACCGGAAATATGTCGGGAAGCTTTCTCGCTGATTATGAGATAGGACAAAAGCTTGCTGTAGAGGGAAAGCTTCCTGAGGACGGCGAGTTGATAAAGACGATCGTTACCACAAACATGGTTGATGCGATAGCCAAACACTATGGCGTGAAGGTCACAGAGTGCCTCACCGGATTCAAATGGATCGGACGAGAGATCCTTCGCATGGAGACATCGGGCAAAGGTCAGTATCTTTTCGGATTTGAAGAAAGCTACGGCTGTCTGATCGGAACACATGCAAGGGACAAAGACGCGATCGTCGCATCTATGGCACTTTGCGAGGCGGCGGCCTTCTACAAGGCCCAGGGCAAGACTATCTGGGATGGTATGCTCGAGATGTACGAGAAATACGGCTACTACAAGGACAATGTAATCGCGATCACACACAAGGGAATAGAAGGACTTGAAAAGATCAAAAATATCATGTCCACACTTCGCGAGAACCCGCCGGCAGCCTTTGGTGAGTACGAGGTGCTTGTCACAAGGGATTATGACAAGGATATCATCAAAAATGTCAAGACAGGCGAGGAAAAGCCGACCGGAATACCAAAATCAAATGTATTGTACTATGAATTAAACGATGATGCATGGCTTGCTATCCGTCCGTCGGGCACCGAGCCGAAGATCAAGCTTTACTATGGTGTGGTCGGAAGTGATCTCTCCGACGCAGAGGCGAAATCAGAAACGCTCGGCAAGCAGGTAAGCGCACTTCTCGACAGGCTTGGATGAGAACCGCACCGCAAATCAAAATCAGTACATAAGGGAAAGGGGATAGTGTGAAAAATCACACTGATATGCTGATTTTTCACACGGCTATTTGTGCCGGAGCGTCACAAATAGCCACTGATGGCAGACGAGAACTGGATGTTCTCGTCGCCACTCCGTCGCTACGCTCCGGAATGGAGAATAGTATATGAACACTTACTTGAGTGAATGGGCCAATAAGCCCCTCATCAGCGAGCTTTCCGACGGCGTTATCAATGCACCGCAGGATCTCCTTGGTTGCCATGAATACAAAAAAGGCAGGACTACTGTACAGATATTTACCGCTTACAGACCTTGCGCGTGGCATGTGTGGCTTATCAATTCAAAAGGCGATGAGATAGGCGAGCTTGAGCGCATGGAAGGCTGTGAGGATCTGTTTGGATTCGTGATCGAAAAGAAAAAGGATTTCCTCAAAAAATATCGCTTCCGCGTGCAGTACTCGGATGATGACATTATTGAGATCGATGATCCATATTCATTCGAAAAAGCCATCACGGATTTTGACTGCTATGTTTTCGGCGAGGGCAAGCATCATAGGATATTTGACAAGCTCGGAGCACATATGGAGACAATAGACGGAGTTGAGGGGACAAGATTCGCTGTTTGGGCCCCGGACGCCAGAGCTGTCAGCGTTGTCGGAGAATTCAATATGTGGGATTCAAGACTTCACTACATGATGCTTCACGGCGAGAGTGGCATTTTTGAGATTTTTGTGCCCGGAGCCTGGGAAGGTGCCATATACAAGTATGAGATCGTTTCTCGAACGGGTGAAAAAATCTACAAGACTGATCCGTATGGAAATTATTGTGAAAAAAGACCCGGAAATGCATCGAGGATCGCGAGACTCGATCATTACAAGTGGACTGACGCTTCATATATGAAAAAACGTGATTCCAAGTCCCGTGAGGAGCGCGAAAGAGAGCCGATGACCATATACGAGGCTCATCTGGCTTCATGGAAAAAGAAGATCGAAGACGACGATGACGGAAACTACAGCTACAGAGAGCTTGCCGAGATGCTCGGTGACTATCTGAAGGAAATGGGCTACACGCATGTGGAGCTTATGGGAATAGCCGAGTATCCGTTTGACGGATCGTGGGGATATCAGGTTGGTTGCTACTACGCACCTACAAGCAGATACGGAACGCCGGAAGACTTTATGTATTTCGTTGATCAGATGCATAAACGAGGCATACAGGTTATCCTCGACTGGGTACCGGCTCATTTCCCGAGAGATGAGCATTGCCTCGGAAAGTTCGACGGACAGGCGCTATATGAGCATCCGGACCCAAGGAAAGGTGAGCATCCGGACTGGGGAACCTACATTTTTGACTACGGACGCAAGGAGGTCAAAAATTTCCTCGTGGCAAACGCGTTGTTTTGGGTTGAAAAATTCCATATTGACGGTCTTAGGGTTGATGCTGTCGCTTCGATGCTTTATCTGGATTACGGAAAGCGTGACGGAGAGTGGATCGCAAACAAAGACGGCGGCAACGAAAACTATGACGCTGTGGAATTTTTGCAGGATTTAAATGAACTTATGGATGAGGAGCATCCGGGGGCATATATCATAGCCGAAGAGTCTACGGCATGGCCGGGAGTTACCGCGCGTGTCAAAGACAATGGCTTGGGATTTTCGTATAAATGGAATATGGGATGGATGAATGACTTCCTCGAGTACATCAAGCTCGACCCGTATTTTAAGCAGTTCCATCACGATCAGCTCTGCTTCTCGATCGCTTATTATCTGAGCGAGAGATATATCCTCGTGCTGTCTCACGACGAGGTTGTGCACGGAAAATGCTCGATGTTCAACAAAATGCCCGGCCTCGAGGGAGATAAGTTCGCTTGCTTGCGCGCATCCTACGGATATATGTACGGACATCCCGGCAAAAAGCTCATTTTTATGGGGCAGGAGTTCGCACAGAGACGCGAATGGGCTGAATTCAGAAGTCTTGATTGGTTCCTGCTCGAGGATGAGAGACACAAAAAAATGCAGGACTATGTGAGAGAGCTCAACAAGCTTTACACAAGTCATGATGCTTTGTACTACAATGATTATGATATAATGGGATTTGAGTGGATGGACTGCCAGAGACCGCAGACCAGCACGGTTTCATTTATCAGGCGCGGAAAAACAGCCAAAAAACAGCTGCTTTTTGTGGTGAATTTCACACCGATCGCTCACACGAAATATCGCTGCAAAGCTCCGTGCAAAGGTAAGTTCAAGGAAATCCTAAACTCCGATGACGAGCGCTTTGGAGGACAGGGAAGGATCAATCAAACACCGATCGTCGCTGAAGCGGCAAAAGTCAAGGACAGCGACGGAAAGACGGTGGACGGTTATGAGATCGAGCTTTACCTGCCGCCGCTTTCAACGGTAGTCTTCGAGTATGATTACAAAGAATAGGAGTAAATATGTCCCGACTTTCTAAAGAAGAAAAATTAAGTGTCGCAAAAGAGCTTGCGGTGGCTTTGGCACCATATCTCTGGGAAAGAAGCTGGGGATTTGGGCTCAACCTGTTTTTCGACGATGTTCATGTTGATTACAGGGAGATGCACAGCTATCTGTTTGATGAGGAGAGTGCAGGCGATCCCGAAAAGGTTTTGGAGCATTTTGATGAAATGTGTATCGAAATCGGGACCGCAGAGGGTGAAAACTACGAAGCCTTCAAAGAATTCAATGAGCTTTTCGAGGACATGGTTTTTTACATTGCCTGCGAGCAGGAGATTTTTGAAGAGATATACCTCTATGTCTGGGAGGAGATACCGACGGCCAAAGGTATGGTGGAAGCCCTGGATTCAGTACTCAAAAAGCACGGCTTGGAGTTTCAGATACAGGGAAGTGCCATCGCGATTTTTGAAGAGGATTGACATCTTCAAACTATATGTATGATTTTGGATTTTTTTGCTTGCATTTTTATTCATTTTTTCTTATAATATTAATATATGTGTCTTTTGTCGGGAAGGGGTATATGTAGGCAGGAGACAAAGACTAATTTTGGGAGGACTTTTATATGAAATTCGGTTACTTCGATGACGAAAACAAGGAGTATGTGATCAACACGCCCAAGACTCCGCTTCCATGGATCAACTATCTGGGCAGCAACTCATTTTTCTCGCTGATATCCAATACAGCAGGCGGATACAGCTTCTACAAGGATGCGAAGCTTTTACGCCTGACGCGTTATCGCTACAACAATATCCCTGTAGATGAGGGAGGAAGATATTATTACATCAAAGACGGTGAAGATGTGTGGACACCGGGATGGATGCCTGTTCGTGCGGAGCTTGATAGCTATGAGTGCCGTCATGGAATGGGATATACACGCATCACAGGACAGAAAAATAACCTCGAGGCCTCTATACTCGCATTTGTACCGGTTAATGACGCCTGTGAGATCAACCGCGTGACATTTACAAACAAAGGCTCTGATGCAAAAGAGTTCAAGCTGTTTTCATATCTTGAGTTCTGTACCTGGAACGCTATGGACGATATGACAAACTTCCAGAGAAACTTAAGCACCGGTGAGGTCGAGGTTGTCGGCTCGGCTATCTATCACAAAACAGAGTACCGCGAGCGCCGCAATCACTATGCGGTATATGCGGTAAATACTGACATAGACGGATTCGATACAAGCAGGGACGAGTTCCTCGGAATATACAATCCTGTATCAGATCCGCAGGTTGTAAAAGAAGGCAAGTCACACAATTCCATCGCATCAGGATGGTATCCGATCGGATCTCACCAGATCAATGTTACATTGCAGCCGGGTGAAACGAAGTCATTTGTATTTGTTCTCGGATATTGCGAGAATCCTGTTGAGGAAAAATTCGAAGCGAAGGATGTTATCAACAAAAAGCCTGCAAAAGCGCTTCTTGACAAGTATTCTACGGATGCCGGCGTGGACGCTGCATTCAAAGAACTCAATGATACATGGGAGGGACTTCTTTCCAAGTTCTCCGTACAGACATCTGATGAGAAAGTCAACCGTATGGTGAACATCTGGAATCAGTACCAGTGTATGGTCACATTCAATATGTCTCGTTCCGCTTCATATTATGAATCAGGAATCGGACGAGGAATGGGATTCCGTGATTCCTGTCAGGATCTGCTCGGATTCGTGCACTTGATTCCGGAGCGTGCGAGAGAGAGGATCATCGATATAGCTTCCACGCAGTTTGAAGACGGAAGTGCATATCATCAGTATCAGCCACTTACGAAAAAAGGAAATTCAGATATCGGTTCGGGATTCAATGACGATCCGTTGTGGCTTATCGCAGGAACAAGCGCATATCTGCGTGAGACAGGAGATTTTTCAATCCTTGATGAAAAAGTTCCATACGATAACGATATGTCAAAAGCTACTTCGCTTTTCGAGCACCTTACAAGGTCTCTTGACTACATCATCAACCACAAAGGACCGCATCAGCTTCCGCTTATCGGTCGTGCAGACTGGAATGACTGCCTGAACCTGAACTGCTTCTCCAAAGAGCCGGGCGAATCCTTCCAGACATTCGGACCGAGTGAAGGACCTGTAGCTGAGTCGGTATTCATCGCCGGAATGTTTGTTAAGTACGGAAATGAATACGCTGATATCTGTGATGCAATCGGAAAGCCTGATGAAGCAAAGCGTGCGCGCGATGAGGTTGAAAAAATGACCGCAGCCATCGAAAAAGACGGTTGGGACGGCGAGTGGTTTGTTCGTGCATACGACGCTGAAGGCAAAAAAGTCGGATCCAAAGAGTGCGAAGAGGGTCAGATCTACATCGAGCCGCAGGGCTTCTGTGTACTCGCAGGAGTCGGTAAGGATAACGGCCTTGCAGAAAAAGCACTTGATTCTGTAAAAGAAAAACTCGATACAAAATACGGTATTGTTATTCTTCAACCGGCGTATACAAAATATATGCTCAATCTCGGAGAGATATCTTCTTATCCGCCGGGATACAAAGAGAACGGCGGAATCTTCTGCCACAATAATCCTTGGGTATCGGCGGCAGAAACAGTTATCGGTCGTGGAGACAGAGCGTTTGAGATCTACAAAAAAACCTGCCCTGCGTACCTTGAAGATATAAGTGAGATACACGCGACTGAGCCGTATGTATACTCGCAGATGATCGCAGGAAAGGATGCTAAATTCTTCGGACAGGCCAAAAACAGTTGGCTTACCGGAACAGCAGCTTGGACATTTACCAATGTATCTCAGTACATACTTGGTATTTACCCAACACTTGGCGGACTTTCGATCAATCCTTGTGTCCCGCAGGGATTCGGAGATTTCACAGTCAACCGTGAGTTCAGAGGAGTTACCTACAAGGTTACGGTTGAGAACCCGTCAGGGGTTCAAAAGGGAGTAAAAGAAATCGTGGTGGACGGAACAAGCTACACAGATACTACGGTTATTCCATTTGAAGACGGTAAAAAAGAAGTACAGGTTACCGTAAAAATGGGTTGAATCCCGTAAGGCTAAAAAATCCGGTGCGCAGTATTAGGCACTAATGGAAAGGTAGGTAATTACAGTGGGTAAAAAAAGTATTTTCAGCAGTGTGAAATTCAAGCTGATCATCATGGTTGTTGCTATCATGGCAGTTCCGCTTTTGGCATCGACCGTTGTCAGCTATGTCACATCACACAAAGAGGCTGTGGAAAATGTTGAGAAGATGAATGCCGAGCAGACAAAGCTTGTTGAGCACGACTTCAGATCAATAGTCGAGCAGAACAGACAGGTGTTGCAGACTGTGGCTAACTCTGTTGCTACAAAACAGGCACTCAAAGGCCAGATAGATCTTGCTAAAGTGCAAAAATGGCTGCAGGATACCGACAAAGAGGTTGGTGACGGAAACGTTATTGCCATAGCCGGCAAGGACGGTATGCAGATAGTCAAATCCGAAGGAAAACTTGTGGATGTATCAGAGCGTGAGTATTTCCAGAAGGCGAGAGATGAGGGCGGATTTGTCTGTTCCGATCAGAACATCTCGATGTCAACAGGAGAGCGTATCTGTACATTTATCTTCCCGGTATATGACGATGACGGAAAAACATTTATAGGAACTGTACAGAGAAACTACAACCTTACCGCATTTACGGATATGGTTAAGAACGAGCTTACTCAGGAAAAACAGGATATCTTCATCGGAGACAACAAAGGTGATGTCATCGCCCATACTTCTATGGACCTTGATACCGGAGAAGCCGTGAACTTCAGCGACCAGCAGTGGTATACAGCTTCAAGAGATGATGAAGAAGCAAAAGGATCATATAATTCTTCATTCAATGGTGGAGATTGGAAGATTTCTTATTCGAGAGAAAAAATCACCGGATGGGTGACGGTTGTTGCCAGTGATCAGGGAGTGGCGCTGGCTGATACAAACAGAGTACTTCTTATAGTAATAATAATCGGTGTGGTTATGATGATCGCAGCTATCGGTATCACGATATTCCTTTCCGGATCATTCATCAAGCCTATTCTTTCGGTTAATTCCGCGATTGATAAGCTTGCAAGGGGTGAGTTCCAGAAGATTCTCGATCCTAAGCTTATGGCTCGCAAGGACGAGTATGGAGATATTGTAAGACATATCAATACTCTCATTGCTGAAATGACTCACGTTGTAAACAACGTTAAGGATGCGTCACTTACAGTGACAACGCAGGCCGGAGATCTGACAGAGACATCTGTGCAGATCGGTGGAACTACACAGGATATGTCCAATGCCATCGCTGAGATTGCAAAGGGAGCTACGGACCAGGCAAACACAGTAGAGTGTGCAAACGGAAACGTTGGAACACTTTCGGATGCGATCCAAACAGTTGCCGAAAACGCAGAACAGCTTGCTTCTGCAGCTGCAGATATGAACACTGCCAGCCAGTCTTCGGCAGATGCTCTCAAACAGCTTTCCGGAAATATGGATACAATGGAGAGCTCAGTATCAGACATTACAGAGACTATGAAGGCAACAAACGTTGCTGTACAGAACGTAAACGAGAAGGTAGACGGAATCACATCTATCGCATCTCAGACAAACCTGCTTGCCCTCAACGCTTCGATCGAGGCAGCGAGAGCCGGAGAGGCAGGAAAAGGATTTGCGGTCGTTGCCGAGGAGATCGGACATCTCGCTACGCAGTCAGCTACTACAGCTGCTGAGATCCGTGAAGAGATGGCAAACCTGCTTTCACAGGCGCAAAACGCTATCGACAAGACAAACGAAGTTGCAGAGATCAGACTCAATGTCAACTCAGTACTTGCTGATACGGTTGACAAGATCAATATCCTTATCAGGGATGTTGCAAGTACAGTTGATGGAATCAGAACTATCACAAGACTTACAGAGGATTGTGATAAGTCGAAGGGAGAGATCATCGATGCTATGACATCGCTTTCGGCTCTCTCAGAGCAGAACGCTGCATCAACCGAAGAGACATCAGCATCTATGCACGAACTTGATTCAACAGTCGGATTCCTTACGGAATCGGCAAAAAGCCTTAACGGCGTCGCAGAAAAACTCAACGAAGAACTCCAGTTTTTCAAGATATGACGCGTTAGCAACGAGGACAATAAGGAAAGGACACGCATTGAGCTTGCTCAAATGCGTGTCCCTTTTTTTATTGTCCGACTGCCGTGCACTGAGACGAAGCGAAGCGAAGTCGAAGTGCGCGGCAGTCGACCGGCGAAGCCGGCTCGTTGCTAACGCAGAATCATAAGTCCGACTGCTACTGAGACGAAGCGAAGCGAAGTCGAAGTGCGCGGCAGTCGACCGGCGAAGCCGGCTCGTTGCTAACACTGAATCATAAGTCCGACTGCCGTGCAAAGTGCGCGGCGAAGCCGGCTCGTTGCTAACGCATGTATAAATTACATTCTCAATACAATCTCATTCTCATCAGCCAACTCATAAGCCGCAATGTAATTATCCTCATACGACTTACCATTCACTGTCATAGAAGCGAAGCCGGATTCCTTCCCATCAGGATTCTCGACCCTGATGTGCAGCTTTTTGCCTCTGAAAACCTTCTCGACAGAGAATTCTTTCCACTCGGACGGGATCGAAGGAGCGATCCTTATACCATTAGGATCAGGCCTCAGACCGAGGATGCCCTCAACGCAGCCGACCATGATCGTGGATGCGGTACCGGTCAGCCAGTGAACATGCGAACGTCCGTGCATAGGAGATGCCTTCCCCTCCGTAAACTGTCCGTAGCAATAAGGCTCGATCGTCCTTATCTCGGCTTTGTCGTTTTGAGCTGCCGGAGAATTTTCCATATAGTATTCGAACGCTCTGTTTCCGTGTCCGAGCAAAGCCTCGGCAAGGATCAGCCAGCCCTGTGACTGAGAAAAGATCCCCGCGTTTTCTTTTGTGCCCGGATTGAATAATGCGGCAAGAGCGCCGTCGAAGGCGTGTGCGTGGAACGGAGGATCCATAAGTATCGCACCATAGTCGGTATTTAGGATCTTGTGTACATTTTCCATGGATCTTTCGGCCTGCTCTTTTGATGCGAGGCCGCTGATCACGCCCCAACTTTGAGGATTAAGCCACATATTGGCCTCGGGGTTGTCTCTGTCCCCGATCCTCTCGCCGTTATCTCTGTAACCTCGTATAAATCTGTCTTCGTTCCAGCAAAGCTTCTGTACAAGCTCGCCGAATCTATCCTTTTTGGCATCCA
Organism: uncultured Lachnospiraceae bacterium; assembly: GCA_947166015.1. Lineage (GTDB taxonomy): Bacteria > Bacillota > Clostridia > Lachnospirales > Lachnospiraceae > Eubacterium_F. Next base: position 46,922 of record CAMVCQ010000003.1, on the reverse strand, counting down.
GTTCATTTTTATATGAAGAATCCCCTTTGAGCTCAGCGAACCTTGAGAGGATATCAAGAGCGTAGAAATACTGCTCAGCCACGAAAGTTGACTCCCCGAGCTTGCCCAATCGCAGGCAGTCGTTCCAGTCGGCGTGAAGTCCGGCAGGCATGCCATGAGATCCGAGGTGGTTCTCGGAAAAATCAATAGCCCGCTTCAAGTGCTCATATACACTCGCCTCGTCCTTGTTTGCAAACGGGATCACCCTGTCAAGGAACTCAACATCTCCCGTCTCTGAAATGTACTTATATATAGTCGGGAAAAGCCACAGTGCATCATCTGCACGATATGCGGGGTGCCCGGTCTCCTTTACATAGGAATCATCCTCCGGAGTGTCCTCACTGCCCGGAGTGTGAGTGTACTTAACAAGCGGAAGTCCGCCACCGTGATGAACCTGGGCAGAAAGCATGAACTCAATCATATCCTTTGCCATATCCGGGCGAAGATGAATGATGCCCTGGATGTCCTGGACCGTGTCGCGATATCCGTAGCCGTTTCGTTCTCCGCAATAAATAAACGAAGCCGCCCTTGACCAGATGAAAGTCATGAAACAGTTGTATGCGTGCCAGGTGTTTAGCATTGTATCAAATTCCTGCGATGGCGTGTGGACGGAAAGCGCAGAAAAACGCTCGAGCCAGTCATTTTTGAGAGCCTCTACTTCTTTTTCAAAAATGCCCGCATCGCTGTACGAATCAAGGATGCCCGCAGCTTCGGCGTCGTTTTTCTCGCCGAGTGCAAACAAAAATGTCTTTTCCTCGCCTGCTGAGAGACTGAGCTGTACTGAAATAGCGCCGCAGCTGTTTGTGTTGTAGTTCAAAACGTTTCCGAGATCGCCGCTTGTCACGCCTGCCGGATCTGAATACTCGTGCCCGTTTCCGAGGAAGGCAGCCCTGTCACCGCAGTATGAAGCGACTTTGGCACCGGCAAGTCCAAAAAACCTTCGGATTACTTTTTTGTCATCGAGCTTGCTGACCTTTTCGATCTCATCGAGGTTGCCGTTTATCTCCTGCAAAATGCGATTGTCTTTGAAAGAAGTTCTTGAGATAAATTGCGTATACTGGAGATTTACCAGATCCTGTGAATAAAATGGCTCGTTGGTAAACTCTGCATATCCCGTTACGGTCAGATCCTTTGTCTCGCTTGAGTTGTTTTTAACCTTAACAGCCCAAACCTCATAGGTTTTGCCGAGAGGAACATAGTATGTAGCTTCGGTGGTGATCTCGCTGTAATCAGTGACAAAACGCGTATATCCAAGTCCATGGTGACAGGAGGTCACATAGGCGTTTGCCGGAGCATTTTTCTCGGATGAATCGAAAAAATGTTTGCGTACAGGCTTCCACGAAGCGGACCAATAATCCTTGGAAGAGTTATCTCTAATGTAAATGTAACGACCCGGCTGGTCGATGCTGTTGAAATTATATCTGAGGATTCTGCCTTTTGCGCCGGATTTTGCAAAGCTGTAACCGCCGGCATTGCCGGAGATCAAAGCGGCGTACTCGGGTGAACCGAGGTAGTTAGCCCATGGCATCGGCGTGTCCGGACGCGTGATGACATATTCGTGGGCATCATTGTCAAAGTAACCGTATTTCATACAAAAACCTCCGTAAATTGGATTGTAGCCGACCTGTTTTCGCCGACGAAATCATTCTAACATATTTTTATTTGTATGAAAAGTATCAAAAAATAGAAAAAAAATACATTCTTTTGTAAAAAATAACCAAAATAATAAAAAAAAGTGTTGATTTTATGGCAAATATGTGGTACTATACTAAATGGGTTTCGGCGAAGAAACTCAAAAACCATTTAGAACCGACGGCATAGTGCCTTCGGAAATACCAAAATTCATTAATAGGGAGGAATTTACTTATGAAGAGAAAATGGTTGGCAATCGCTCTTTCTATGGTAATGGCTGTAGGAATGCTCAGTGGTTGTGGTAATGACAAACCGGCTGCATCAACAGCTCCTAGCAACTCAAATGACGCTGATGTAACAGAGAATCCGGAGGCTCCGGCACTCGAGACAATCGCAGATGGCGGCGGAAAGACACTTTCCATTTGGTCTTGGGATACTTCAATTCAGGACAGAATCAAAGATTATCTTCCATCATACAAAGATGGCAAGATCGGTGATGTAAAGGTTGAGTTCAACATCCAGTCTGACAATGACAAGATCATTTACCAGCAGAAGCTCGATGAGGCTATTGAGGCTCAGAAGAACGGCGGAGAGGCTCAGGTAGACCTCTTCTGCGCAGAGCGTGACTTCGCAGGAAAATATGCAATGGCTGCCCGTGATGCTGCATACGCAGTAGAGCAGATCGGAATCACAGAAGACGATATCGCTAAAACAGCAGGAAACGCTCTTAAGAAAGACGAGAACGGAAAAGTTCGTGGTATCAACCTTGAGGGTAACGCTGCAGGAATGATCTTCAAGAAGTCTATCGCTAAAGACGCTCTTGGAACAGATGATCCTACAGAAGTACAGAACATGTGCTCAAGCTGGGATGGAATGAAAGAAGTTGGTGAGAAGCTTAAGGCTAAAGGCTACTTCCTTCATCAGACACCGGATGATATGCAGAGAGCATTCATCATGTCAGATGAGACTCCGTTCGGTGAGAACGATACACTTACTGTAACACCTGGTATGGACGCTTGGATCGACTACGCTAAAGACTGCTGCGACAAAGGATATGTAGCAGTTCCTGGAGCTCAGATGTTCGGTGACGAGTATATGTCAGGATTCGGTAAGAAAGGTAAGACATTCTCATATGCATTCGTTAACTGGTTCAACGGTTGGCCGCTTCCTGGAAACGCTGACGACGCAAAAGGTGATTGGTGCCTTATCGCAGGACCTCAGCCGTTCTCTTGGGGTGGAACATTCATGTTCGCTGCAAACGGAACAGACAATGCTGACCTTTGTAAAGAGGTTATCACAGGACTTGCAACAGACGCTGCAAACCTTGAGGCTTGGGCTAAAGATGGTAACTACACATCTAACTCAGAAGTAAACGCTAAGTTCGGTGGAAAACCTGCTGAGTCAGGATTCTACAGCAACGAGGATTACTTCGGAACACTTGATGAACTTGCTGCACTTGATACAACTCAGGGTGGTGGTTCAGCTTACGACAGCGAGTGCGTAGAGAAGGCTTGGCCTATCTTCGCTGACTACTTCTCAGGCAAAGAGTCTGATAAGGCTGCTTGCGTAAGCAAATGGCAGGATGAGGTTATCAAGACTTGGGCTAACCTTTCTAAGGGTTGATTGACCTAACCAAAAAGTAAAACCAAAGAGTGGGACGGGCTTGTCCTGTCCCACTTTTTTAACCTAATTTTAAGAATTTTCGTATAGAAGGGAGCTTGTTGCGATATGGCTAAAAGTTCAAAATCGATCGCGGTAAGACAAAAAGGGAACAAGCTAAAATACGGAAAATGGGGTTTGATTTTTATCCTTCCATTTTTTATTGCATACGCAGTATTTCAGTTTTATCCGCTTATTATGACTTTCTATAAGAGTATGTTCAAGGAGTTTACACATCCTGTTACTCTTCAACATGTTGTAGAATTTAAAGGTTTTGGAAATTATGTGAGCTTGTTCACAGAGGGTTCATTTTTAAAATATTTCGGAAACACTATGATTCTGTGGTTGCTTGGTTTCATTCCACAGATCCTTGTATCACTTCTGTTTGCTTCCTGGTTTACAGATATCAGACTTAAGCTTAAAGGTACAGGCGCGATGAAGGTTATCCTTTATCTCCCGAACATGCTTATGGCATCTTCTATCGCCGTACTTTTCAGCAAGTTGTTTGCTCTTGATGGTCCTATTAACCAGATGTTTGGTTCGCAGATATTCTTCCTGAATAACGAATGGGGAATAAGACTTATCGTAGCGGGTATCAACTTCCTGATGTGGACAGGAAACACTACCATACTTCTTATGGCCGGTATTATGGGTATTGACCCTGCACTGTATGAGGCGGCGGCTATCGACGGAGCATCTGCGAGACAGCAGTTCTTCAAGATCACAATGCCTATGCTTAAACCGATTATGTTGTACGTGCTCGTAACATCTATGATCGGTGGTTTGCAGATGTTCGATATCCCGAACCTGATCGTAAAAGACGGTGGTACACAGCAGGTAGCTTACACTGTTATCATGGATGTAAGTAAAGGTATAACCGGCGGTGGTAACATCGGTCTTGCAGGTGCGGAATCAGTTATCCTCTTTGTCATTGCGGCTATCATAGGTGGAATTATGTTCAAGTCTATGGAGAGCGATGAAGATAAAGAGAAGAGAAAGAACCGCAAGCGCCAGAAGATGGAAGCTAAAGTTGCAAGGGGGGTGTAAGTAGATGACTGAAGATTTTAACGCAAACCTTACGAAAGAGGAAATGCGCGGTCATACATTCCTCATCATCAGAAGGATCGTAGCTTACACGGTACTGATTGCAGTCTGCCTTTTGGCTATGTTCCCGTTTATCGTATTGCTTATCAATACGTCACATAATTCACAGACTATACAGTTTGACTTCACGCTTCTGCCTGGATCAAACTTTATGACCAACTTCAACAACGTACTTGCGGATTCATCTCTGCCGGTACTGAGAGGTATGCTTAACTCTCTTATCGTAGCGTCAGTATCCTGCGTGTTCGCCGTATATATTTCGGCACTTACCGCGTATGGTATCTACGCCTACGACTTCAAATTGAAGAGAGCAGCAAACGCGTTCATCATGCTCATCCTTATGGTGCCGCTTCAGGTATCAGCTGTTGGTTACGTAGACATGATGAAAGCTTGGGGATTCATCAACAACAACGCGCTTCCGGCAATGATATTCCAGTCACTGGCTATGCCGGGTGTATACTTCTTCATGAAGCAGTATATGGAAAGTGCGCTGCCTCTTGAGATCGTCGAAGCAGGACGAATAGATGGAGGTCATGAGTTCTACATATTCAACTTCGTAGTTATGCCGATCATGAAACCGGCTATCGCGGTTCAGGCGATATTCGCATTCGTGGCATCATGGAATAACTACTTCCTTCCGAATTTGTTGACAATGACAAACTCGAAGGTAGCTACCTTACCGCTTATCGTATCAGGTATGTCAAACATGGATTACCTGACCGACTATGGAAAGGTTTATATGGTCCTTGGTATGGCGATCGTACCGCTTGTTATCGTGTACCTGTGCCTGTCCAAGTACATCATCCGTGGTATCGCTCTTGGTTCTGTCAAGGGTTGATCTGCGACAACATTTCGATTTATACTCTCCGGGTGTTTTGCCCGGAGAGTTTTTTTGGTATATAGATAACAAAAGCTGCCGTCCACAGTAACAAATAAAATACAATTATTCCTTGCCTTTAGAACCATTTTGTTATAAAATAGAATAAGTGGGCGAAGTTTGCACAAAACCCCAACGAAACAGGAGGTGATCACTCGGAAGAGCTTGCAGGAGAGCTTATAGAAGCGCTTAATTGCGACACCGTTTTTACAATACCGATATTTGGAGGCATCGGGGTTTCAGAGTCTGTGGTGGTTACCTGGATCATCATGGCAGTGCTTATTGTAGTTTCTTTTATTCTTACAAGAGGACTTAAGGTTAGAAATATTTCAAGAAGGCAGGCTGTCGTTGAAACGATAGTTGTTAAGCTGACCAACATTACAACGGATATGGTCGGAGAGCGCGGAAAAGCTCTCGCGCCGTATCTTGCAACCGTTCTTCTGTACATTGGCGTGGCCAATATAGTCGGGATTTTCGGTTTCAAATCACCAACAAAAGATCTCAATGTCACATTGGCATTGGCGGGCATGAGTATTATTTTGGTACAATGCGCGGGAATATACTATCGCGGAGTGAAAAACTGGTTGAAAAGCTTTGCTCAGCCTGTGCCGGTAGTCACACCGTTCAACATACTCGACCTTGTGACAAGGCCGTTGTCATTGTGTATGCGACTTTTTGGAAATGTACTGGGTGCTTTTGTCATTATGGAGCTGATCGAGATGGTGGTGCCTGTCATACTCCCGGCGGTATTAAGCGTATACTTTGATCTGTTTGACGGTATTTTGCAGGCTTATGTATTTGTCTTCCTGACATCCCTGTATATCAAAGAAGCAATTGAAGAGGAAGAAGAGGAAGGAAAAGCCAAAAAGAAAAAATTCAGGAAAAAAATAGCTAAGCTGGCGACTGCAGAGCAGAAAAAAACAGCGTAGCAATTTAAATAAACATCCGAAAGGATGAAAAAATACTATGAAATCTATTTACAGGAGGTAAAAAAAATGGGACTTATTGCAATAGGAGCAGGTCTTGCGGTTTTCGGAGCGATGGGAGCGGGACTCGGAATCGGTATCGCTACATCAAAGGCGGTTGAGGCAGTGGCAAGACAGCCTGAGGCTGACTCAAAGATCATGAAAAACCTGATCCTTGGATGTGCGCTTGCAGAGGCGACAGCTATTTATTGTTTTGTTATCGCAATTCTTATCATAATGATGCTCGGATCCTGATCCGTGAGGGAGGAAAAATGCTACATATAGATATCAACCTGTTATTTACGGTCATCAATATGCTCGTGCTTTTCGGTGCGCTCTGGCTTGTGCTGTTTAAGCCTGTCAGAAAAATACTTGATGAACGTCAGGCAGAAGCAGACAGAGAGTATGACGAGGCAAAATCAAAGCAGGAAGAAGCGGAAAGTCTCAAACAGGAGTACGAGGATAATCTGAAAAAAATAGAGCAGGAGAAATCCGAAACTCTTGCAAATGCTCGCAAAAAAGCAGACAACGAGTATCAGAGAATTCTTGAAAACGCCAATGCACAGGCAAAAGAGATCACTGATCGCGCTGTTGTTGAGGGTGAAAATGAAAAGAAAAAACTCATCAAAAGCGCTGAAGGACAGATTGCCGACCTCGTTGTGGAGGCTGCCGGAAAGGTCGCCGGATCAGCGAGTGGAGCAGAGTTTGACAGATCTCTGTATGATGATTTTTTAGCTAAACAGACGGGAGAATAAAAATGACACAGACAACGATGGATTACGCGTCGGAGCTTGTGAAAACTCCCGACGCCAAAGACTATATCGGCGATGTGTACGATATATTGGAGGCCGTACCGGCCGTCAGAGCGGAGCTTGAGGATCAAAACATCGCGCTTGAAACAAAGCATGTGGTGATCGACAGGATATTCCCGAAAAATATCCGCAGCTTTCTGAAGCTCCTTTGTGATAATCATGATTTCCATCTCTTTGACGAAATAAGAGATGCTTTTCTTGATATGCTCAAAAAACCGCAGGCAACGGATGAAGTCGCAGAGCTTATTTTTGTGACAGAGCCGACGGACGAGCAGCTTCTGAAGATCAGAGATTTCCTGGGAAGAGAATTCAACAACAAAGATATGGAGATAACGCTTAAGCAGGATGCATCGCTTAAAAGCGGATTTATTATCCGTGTAGGTTCAAAGGAATTTGACTGGTCGGAAAAAGGACGAATCAATCAGCTGAAAGAACGACTTGACAAGGCAGTGAGCTCGGGACATCAGAGTGAGTCGGAAAAAGGCATCATCTCGATTCTCAAGTCAACGATAGAGGAATTTGAGCTCGAGGCCACTGACAAAGAGATCGGTGTCGCAACCTGGGTCGGAGATGGGATAGTCAACGTCGACGGTATAGACCACGCAAATTACGGCGAGATTGTCATTTTTGACTGCGGAGTCAAAGGAATGGTCCAGGATGTTCGCAGGGATGACATCGGAGTAATCCTTTTCGGAACAGATACTGAGATACATGAAGGATCGCGTGTCGTTAGGACAGGAAAAATGGCCGGAACGCCGGTGGGCGAGGAGTTCCTCGGACGAGTAGTGGACGCTCTTGGAAGCCCTATAGACGGCGGAGCCGAGATAGATACGGAAAACTACAGACCTATCGAAACGCCGGCACCGGGAATCGTTGACAGAAAATCCGTATCTGTACCGATGGAAACCGGAATACTGTCGATTGACTCGATGTTCCCGATAGGAAGAGGACAAAGAGAGCTTATCATCGGTGACAGACAGACCGGAAAAACATCCATAGCTCTGGATACTATCCTAAACCAAAAAGGCAAGGATGTGATCTGTGTTTATGTAGCAATAGGACAGAAAGCATCTACCATAGCGAAGCTTGTCGGAACATTGAAAAACGCCGGTGCGATGGACTACACCATAGTGGTTTCGGCATCTGCATCGGATCCTGCACCGCTTCAGTACATAGCGCCTTATTCCGGTACAGCTCTTGCTGAATACTTTATGTACCAGGGCAAGGACGTACTTATAGTATACGACGATCTGAGTAAGCACGCAGTTGCTTATCGTGCGATCTCGCTTCTTCTCGAGAGGTCTCCGGGACGAGAGGCTTATCCGGGAGATGTATTCTATCTGCACTCAAGACTGCTTGAGAGGTCGGCAAGACTTTCGCCGGAAGCCGGAGGAGGCTCTATCACAGCGCTTCCTATCATAGAAACTCAGGCGGGAGACGTATCGGCATACATACCGACAAATGTTATCTCGATCACAGACGGACAGATATATCTCGAGAGCCAGTTGTTCTTCTCAGGTCAAAGACCTGCCGTAAATGTCGGACTCTCAGTGTCACGTGTCGGTGGTGCGGCGCAGAGAAAAGCTATGAAAAAAGCAGCCGGTTCAGTCAGGATCGACTTGGCACAGTATAGAGAAATGGAAGTGTTCACGCAGTTTTCGTCAGACCTTGATGACGCGACGAAAAAGCAGCTTCAGCACGGAAGAGCACTTATGGAGCTTCTGAAACAGCCACTTGGACATCCGTTTTCAATGGCGGATCAGGTCATTATTCTTGTCTGTGCAAATACGTATGTATTTGACGATGTACCTGTGGACGACATTCTTGATTTCAGAAAAGAGCTGTTGGAGTATTTCCATGCGGAAAAAAGCGATATCATAACACAGCTTGAGACATACCTTGATCTTTCACCTGAGCTTCAGGAGGAGATCGAAAAAGAAGCGATCAACTACAAGAAGGGAAAAGCAGATGCCGAATAGCAAGGAACTATCAAATCGCATCGGAAGCATCAGAGATACGATGAAAATAACCAATGCGATGTATATGATATCTTCTATGAAGCTCAGAAAGGCGAAGGCAAAGCTGGCCGGAACGGAGCCTTATTTTGATAGCCTTGTATCAGAGATATCAAATATCCTCCTGCACATGCCGGATATGGAGGACAGGTATTTTGCGACATTGGATGATGAAAGATCAAAAGAACACAAAAAAGCATTTATAGTGATCATAGGCGACAAAGGAATGGCCGGCGCATACAACCACAACATCATCAAAGAGACAACAAAGCTTGCAACACAGGATGACAGACTGTTTGTGGTAGGTGAGGTAGGCCGACAGGTCCTGAGGATGGAAGGCTACAACGTCGAACCGGATTTCAATTTTTCTGCAAACAATCCCACCATGCACAGGGCCAGAGTTATAGCGGAAAGCATAATAGAGCTTTACAAAAATGGTGAGCTCGACGAGGTTCATGTGATCTACACACGAATGATTAACACGATGAGCTCGGAGGTTCGCACAGAGCAGCTTTTGCCGCTGAAAACGCACACATTTTTGAAAAAAGAACTGATAGAAAAAACAATGCGCGAGCAGGGTGACAAAACGCTTGAGCAGATAGAACGAGAGGCGGATGACTGGTACCTGATCTACCCCTCGGCAAAAAAAGTTCTTGAAAAACTGGTATATAATTACATAACCGGATATGTCTACAGCACACTGGTTGAGGGGTATGCAAGCGAGGAAAACGCCAGAATGATGGCTATGCAGGCGGCGACTGACAATGCCAAGGAAATGCTTTCCGAGCTTACTATCCAGTATAACCGTGTCCGGCAGGCGGCGATAACACAGGAGATAACAGAGGTTATCGGTGGCGCTAAAGCATTAAGGAGGAAACAGCAAAAGAATGGAAAACAATAACACGTATTTTGGAAAAATAATTCAGGTTTCCGGTCCGGTCGTGGATGTTGAGTTCGCGGGTGGAAAACTTCCTGCGATCAAGAACGCGCTTACTGTGGATGTGGACGGAAACACCAGAGTGATGGAGGTTGCTCAGCATATCGGACATGATGTGGTTCGTTGCATCATGCTTGCCGCAAGTGAGGGACTTCACAGAGATATGGAGGTCACGGCAAATGACGAAGGAATAACAGTTCCCGTCGGACCTGAAACACTCGGAAGACTGTTTAATGTACTTGGACAACCGATAGACAAAGGCGAGCCGGTAAATGCAAAAGAGCATTGGTCTATACACAGAGAGCCGCCGACATTTGAGGAGCAGAGCCCGGTGGTTGAGATACTTGAGACGGGGATCAAAGTCATCGACCTGCTTGCGCCATATGCGAAAGGTGGAAAGATCGGACTTTTTGGAGGAGCCGGAGTAGGAAAAACAGTGCTTATCCAGGAGCTTATACACAATATTGCGACAGAAAGCGGAGGATACTCGATATTTACAGGAGTCGGAGAGCGCTCCCGTGAGGGAAATGACCTCTGGACAGAGATGGGCGAATCCGGAGTGCTTTCAAAAACGGCGCTTGTATTCGGACAGATGAATGAGCCGCCGGGAGCCCGTATGAGGGTTGCGGAAACGGGGCTTACGATGGCGGAGTATTTCCGTGATGTTGAAAATAGAGATGTGTTACTTTTCATAGATAATATTTTCCGTTTTATACAAGCAGGATCAGAGGTATCCGCGCTTCTGGGCCGTATGCCGTCAGCAGTCGGATATCAGCCGACGCTCGCCGGAGATCTCGGAGCGCTTCAGGAGAGGATCGCCTCGACAAAAAAAGGATCTGTTACCTCCGTGCAGGCAGTATATGTGCCGGCAGATGACTTTACGGATCCGGCGCCTGCAACGACATTCTCTCACCTTGACGCAACGACGGTGCTTTCGAGAAAAATAGCCGAACAGGGTATATATCCTGCGGTAGATCCGCTTGAGTCGTCGTCGCGTATTCTTGAAGCAGATGTTATAGGTGAAGAACATTATTTGATCGCCAGAAGGGTGCAGGAGGTTCTTCAAAAATACAAAGAACTTCAGGATATTATCGCGATCCTCGGTATGGAGGAGCTGTCGGAAGAGGATAAACTGACCGTATACCGTGCGAGAAAGCTTCAGAGATTTCTCTCTCAGCCGTTCCATGTGGCTGAAAACTTCACGGGAACACCGGGAGTTTTTGTTCCGCTTTCGGAAACGCTCAGAGGATTCAAAATGATACTTGACGGCGAGCTTGACGATCTGCCGGAGATGGCATTTTTCAACGTCGGAACGATAGAGGATGCAAAGAAAAAAGCCGTTGAGATCGGCGGCAAGAAACAAGTAATGCAATAACACCCGGAGAGGATTCGAATGAATACATTTGATCTGAAGATAGTAGCCTGCAATCGTATATTCTACGAGGGGCCTGCAGAAATACTCATATTCAATGTCGAGGATGGCGAAATGGCTATCATGGCAGGTCACGAGCAGATGATGACAAATATCGAGATCGGGGATTTGAGATTTCGGGTTCCCGGCGGTGAAGAGCAGGTTGCGATCGTTTCTGATGGGATATTGACCGTGAAGCACAACCTTGTGGATGTGATCGTGTACTCGGCGGAAAGACCGGATGAGATTGATGCATTCAGGGCAGAGGCTGCTGCGGAGAGAGCGAGGGAAAGGCTCAGCCAGAAACAGAGCATTGTTGATTATCATATCACGACAACATCTCTTGCGCGTGCTATGGCAAGGCTGTCGGGACGCGACAGGTACCTAAATAAATAGGTACATCATCACAAATTGTATGTTGATGTCAGATGTGAACCTGATGTTCACATCGACGTTCCTACGCTACGCTTCGGAAAGGAGGAAATTACGGCGATGGATGACGCTTTGAAAAGGGAATTATTGGATAAGCTAAATGCTGAGATGAATGTAAAAAAAGAGAGTAAGGATGCGAGGTTTGATTCTTCGACAGGAACTCTATACAACAATTCATTTAGAAATTATGCGGTTGCACACGTGGATACCGACAACTTCACAAAAGGAAAGGTGTATGAGGGAGGAGAGATCATAAGCGGAAGGATGCAGGTTATAGATGATCACAACAGACCTGCAAACATCGATGTAGCAGATTATGATTTTGAATTCAGACTTCATGTGATAGAAAAATAACCAGAAGGGGATTTTTAGATCGCAAGGCAAAAGAGGTGCGACATGAAAAAATCTATATTGATACTGTTCCCGGGAGTCCGCTATTCGGCGGACTGTCCGCTTTTATACTATACAAGATTGGGGTATTCATACGCAGGGTTTGAGTACCTTGTTGCTGATTATGGTGAAAAAGAGTCCGAGGATCTCGGCATTTTTGCCGATAAGGCAGTGAAAAATATAAAAAAACAATTTGAAAAGCTTGAGCTCGATAGCTACAAAGAGATCATTTTTGCGGAAAAAAGCGTCGGAACCGTGATAGGAATGCGCATCGAGGATGAGCTGAATCTGAAAAATGTATATCATATCGTTTACACTCCGATAGAGGAGACATTTAAGTATCTTTCAAAAGAGCGAAAGATCATAGGAATGGCGGCCGGCACCGAGGATAAGCACATGGATATAAAAGCTATCACTGCGACGTGCAAAAAGCTTGAAACGGAGCTTGTCGTCATCAAAAATTCGGGGCACAGGCTTGAGGCCGGCAAGGATGTAACAGCAGATATAAGTGCACTTGTAAAGGTCATCAACAAGATCGGAGACCCGTCTGCTTTTGAAAAATACAAAAAAGCCGAAGAAAAGAAAATAGAGGATGCCCAAAAAGCCGCAAAAGAAAAGGCGGAAGCGGAAAAAGCCGCAAAAGAAAAAGCGGCAAAAGCCGAAGCTGCAAAAAAAGCAGTGGAGGAAAAGGCCAAGGAGATAAAAAAAGCATCAGACGGGATCAAACCGAACAAAAAACATGTTCGCAAATTTATACCCGATGATATAGAGGAGCTGATGGAGCTTTGGCTTATCAGCAATGTAAAAGAACAGAGCTTCATCCCGAAAAAGTATTGGAACAAAAACTTCAATGAGATCAGAAGGATCGTGGAGCTTTCGGAGGTTTTTGTATACGAGGAAAACAGCAAGATACTTGGATTTATCAGCTCTATGGAAGCGGAGCTTGTGGGAATCTATGTCGCAGAGGGCTTCCGAAGCAAAGGTATCGGAAAACTTCTGATGGAAAAAATGAAGGACAAGATGGGGATACTCGAGGCATCCGTCTACACCAAGAACAAAAAAGCCATGGCTTTTTTTGATAAAGAAGAATTTCAGGCGACATCTATAAGGATAGATGAAGCCACAGGAGAGGAGGAAGTACTGCTTAGGTGGTAAAGTAACAGAAAAATGAAAGAGTTTTTGAAGAAAAAGGATATCGAGATCTCGTTGAAAAGATACGGTATCGACGCATTGGGGGCGATGGCACAGGGGCTTTTTTGCTCGTTGCTTATCGGAACTATCATTAACACTATCGGGACACAGTTCAATATAGGATTTTTGACTGTGCCGGTTGCAACGGTTTTGAAAAATGAATACACGGTTGGCGGTCTTTGTGTGGCTATGAGTGGACCTGCTATGGCAGTCGCTATAGCAAAAGCACTCAAATCCCCGCCGCTTGTTCTGTTTTCGATGATAACTGTAGGATTTGCATCAAATGCGCTTGGAGGAGCGGGAGGTCCGCTTGCTGTATTTATCATAGCGCTGCTTTCATCTGAGATTGGAAAGCTGATTTCAAAAGAAACAAAAATTGATATACTTGTCACACCGCTTGTTACGGTGAGCGTGGGAATTGGTCTGTCAGTACTTATCGCACCGGCTCTCGGAAGGGCTGCGATGTGGGTAGGAGACCTTGTTATGTGGGCAACGGAGCTTCAGCCGTTCCTGATGGGAATACTTGTTTCTGTCATTGTCGGTATAGCTCTCACACTTCCCATATCATCCGCAGCGATATGTGCGGCACTCGGACTTACCGGACTCGCCGGGGGTGCGGCAGTAGCGGGATGCTGCGCGCAGATGGTAGGATTTGCAGTGATGTCATTTAAGGAAAACCGCTGGGGCGGACTTGTTTCTCAGGGAATAGGAACATCGATGCTTCAGATGGGAAATATAGTGAAAAATCCGCGTATCTGGATATCACCGATACTTGTTTCTGCGATCACGGGACCGCTGGCAACATGTGTGTTCGGACTGCAGATGAACGGAGCACCCGTCTCATCCGGAATGGGTACATGCGGTTTTGTCGGACAGATAGGTGTGTACAGCGGATGGGTTTCCGATGTTGCCGCCGGAACAAAATCAGCCATAACAGCTTTTGACTGGATCGGGCTTATACTTATTTCAATCGTACTTCCGGCTGTTTTGGCGCCATTTTTCAACATGCTTCTCAAAAAGATCGGCTGGGTAAAAGAAGGCGATCTGAAACTTGAACTGGGGGGTTCAAATGATTGATTACAAAGCTTATGCAGAGGCTATGGACAGCTATGTCCACAAAATGATCGACATAATGGATGCCGACAGCCCGGAGTCCAGGGAAGCTGTGGAGATTCCCTGCAAATTTCTCGGGATAGCGCATGTCAGTGTGAAGCGATATGAGACGATGCTGGAGAAAAAGAACAATACTCCCTGCGAGAGCTTTCCGCTGTACAACAAAGCTGACCGCGATGAGGAACAGCGCCTGGACTACACTGACATAAACGATGTCGGTAATCCCGTAGAGTTTACATTTATGCCGCATAAGGGTGTAGTATGGGATCAGGAGGACAAAAAAGCCGTTCACGTATTTCAGAGGCTTTTGAGGATTCATTTTGCCCGTATCAGAACAAAAAAACTTGCGGAAAACTATATGTACAAAGACCGTGAGATGGATTTTTACAATCTTGCATATTACATGAATACAATAAACAGGCTTATCCGGGAAGAGCGTGCGATCGAGTACAACACCTGTCGATTCAACATGCAAAGAATGGGATATATCAACATGCTCCTTGGCAGGAAACGATCATCGGAGCTGCTCGAAAGATATGTAAAAATGCTCAAAAGCAAGCTCGGAGCAGAGTCTGTAGTAGCAAGGATAGGCGGAGATAACTTCATCTGTGTTTACAAAAAAGAATATCAAAAAACGGTAGAAGAGCATATGAGTGGTATCCACATCATATACAATGAGGATACCGGAGAGTCGATCAGGTTGACTGCGTATGCGGGGTATTATTTTTTGACCCGAGACACCGAGGACGCAAACGAGGTTATGGACGATGTCAGTATGGCGGTTGCGCAGGCGAAAAATGACCGCTTCCGCTCGCAGATATTTTTCGATGATACGCTTATCGAAAAGCTAAATCACAAAAAAATGGTAGAAACCATGTTCCCTGAGGCACTTGAAAAAAAAGAGATCAAGGTTTTCTACCAGCCCAAAATACAGCTTGATTCATATCAGATGATAGGAGCTGAAGCGCTTAGCCGCTGGATACACGACGGAAAAATGATGCCGCCCGATTCGTTTATTCCGATCCTGGAGCAATCAATGGCCATCTGCAAGCTTGATTTTTATATGCTTGAGCATGTGTGCAGAGATATCAGACGCTGGATCGACGAGGGCAAAAACCCGGTCAAAGTATCGGTGAATTTTTCCAGAAAGCATCTGACAGATGAACATTTTTTGAACAATATAGTACAGATAGTGAATATGTACGATATTCCGCGTGATTATATAGAAATAGAGCTTACGGAAACGACAAAAGACCTTGATTACGAGGGGCTGAAAAAGCTTGTCACAGGCCTTCAGGAAGCCGGGATAAGCTCATCCATAGACGATTTCGGAATCGGGTATTCTTCCATGAATATCATCAGGGATCTGCCGTGGAAGGTCATCAAGATCGACAAAAGCTTTTTGCCGAAGGAAAACGATGACAAGCAATACACGGTTTTGAAGCACCTGATCGGGATGGCCACAGAGCTCGGACTTGATTGCATAGTCGAGGGTGTCGAGACGAATGAGCAGGTTGAGCTCATCAAGCAGGACGGATGCGGACTTGCGCAGGGCTTCTACTTTGACAGGCCGTTGGAGGTTGATTCGTTTGAGGACAGACTGATGAATCCAAGGATCATTGAGAATAAAAAAGTAAGCAACGAGGAGGAAAACAAAAATGAGTGACACATCAAATTACGGAAAAGGAACACAGTGCGTTCAGGCGGGATACAGACCGACAAACGGGGAGCCCAGACAGGTGCCTATCATACAGTCGACGACATTTAAATACGACACGAGCGAGGACATGGGAAAGCTTTTTGATCTGGAAGCATCGGGGTATTTTTACACGAGACTGCAGAACCCGACCAATGACTTCGTAGCCGCAAAAATAGCCGAACTCGAGGGCGGAACAGCCGGGATGCTCACATCGGCGGGACAGGCTGCAAACTTCTACGCATTGTTCAATATCTGCGAATGCGGCTCGCACATAGTATCGTCCTCATCGATATACGGAGGAACGTTCAACCTGATCTCAGTAACAATGAAAAAAATGGGAATAGATGTGACATTTGTGTCTCCTGACTGCACTGACGAGGAGCTTGAGGCTGCATTTAAAGACAATACAAGGGCTGTATTTGGCGAGTCTATAGCAAATCCGGCACTTACGGTATTTGACATCGAGAGATTTGCAAAGGCTGCTCACGCACATGGAGTACCGCTTATCGTGGACAACACATTCCCGACGCCTGTCAACTGCCGACCGATCGAGTGGGGTGCAGATATCGTGACGCATTCCACGACGAAGTATATGGACGGACATGGCGCCGGAGTCGGCGGAGCGATCGTAGACAGCGGAAAGTTTGATTGGATGGCACACGCAGAAAAATACCCCGGACTTTGCACACCGGATGAGTCATATCACGGTATCACCTACGCCGAGAAATTCGGTCTCGAGGGTGCATTTATCACAAAGTGTACAGCGCAGCTTATGAGAGATCTCGGATCGATCCAGTCGCCGCAGAACGCATTTTTGCTCAACCTCGGCCTGGAGTCATTGCATGTCCGTATGCCAAAGCATGTTGAAAACGGTACAAAAGTAGCGGAGTTTTTGAAAAATCATCCAAAAGTTACACATGTAAGCTATCCGGGACTCGAGGGAGATCCGTACTACGACCTGGCACAAAAGTATTTCGGTGGCGGTGGCTGCGGAGTGGTTTCGTTTGAGATCGAGGGCGGAAGAGATGCTGCTCAGAAATTTATGAAAAATCTCAAGCTTGCGGCTATCGAAACGCATGTGGCTGATGCAAGGACATGTTGTCTGAATCCTGCCACATCCACACACCGTCAGATGACGGATGAGCAGCTTGAGGCAGCGGGAATCCCTGCAGGTCTTGTCAGGATGTCCTGCGGACTTGAGGATGCAGAGGATCTGATCGCTGATCTGAAACAGGCACTTGGATGATTTCATACGATCATTCACAAATTTTTGTGTTTAAAACAGGTCAAAGACATATATATTGTGTTTTGTGAGAGGGTGTTTTTGGTAAAAATTACTATATTTTTTCAAAAATTTGCGTCAATTTTGTACAAGATAACGATTGACGAAAGGATATGATGATGTTAAGATAACACCATAAAGAAACACAAGTGCTTACAAGTTATATTTAATCATATATCCCTTTAGTGGCCGGAGAACCCTATCTCCGGCCTTCCCTTTTCTATGGGAGTACGATACGAGATCGATGTGTTTCGGTGTCAGGATACCATTATTTTTCTTTGAAATTCCCAAAAATACTTGAAAAAG
This sequence comes from uncultured Lachnospiraceae bacterium, assembly GCA_947166015.1. Classification (GTDB taxonomy): domain Bacteria; phylum Bacillota; class Clostridia; order Lachnospirales; family Lachnospiraceae; genus Eubacterium_F. The sequence goes on along the minus strand of CAMVCQ010000003.1, from coordinate 29,058 downwards.
CTATATCTGTATGTGTTGACTTTTTTTGCGGATGGTAGTACAATCTATATCACCACATACAAATAAGAAGTAATTATGTAGTGTGGAATAAAGAATATGGGGGTAGCAACAATGAAACGAGTACTGACAATACAGGATATTTCGTGCCTGGGAAAATGTTCACTCACGATAGCACTTCCTGTGATCTCAGCGATGGGAACCGAGACGGTGATACTGCCGACAGCGGTTTTGTCTACGCACACCATGTTTGAGGGCTTTACCTGCAAGGATATCTCCGATCAGATCGAACCCATCAAGCAACACTGGCTCAAAGAAAAGGTTGAATTTGATGCCATTTACACCGGATATCTGGGAACTATCGAGCAGATAGACCAGATGAGAGCGCTGTTCAAGGACTTCAAAAAAGACGATACGATCATTTTTGTAGATCCTGTTATGGCGGACAACGGAAAGCTGTATCCTGCGTTTGATATGGCGTACGCAAAAGAAAACGCCAAGCTTTGCGCGGATGCGGACATCATAGTGCCAAATATCACCGAAGCTTGCTTTATGACGGACACTGAGTACAAAGAAACCTATGACGAAGCGTATATAAAAGAGCTTCTGTCTAAGCTCAACAAGCTCGGAGCAAAGGTAAGTGTCTTGACCGGTGTTTCACTAAGCGAAGGAAAAACCGGAGTTATGGGATATGATTCCGAGAAGGATGATTATTTTGTATATCAAAATGACAGAGTTGATGCAACTTATCACGGAACCGGTGATCTGTTCTCAAGTACATGTCTTGGTGCAATGATGAGAGGAAAAACATGGCAGGAGGCTATGCAGATCGCGGCTGACTATACAGCTCACACTATCAGGGAGACGATGAAAAATCCGGCGAAGCCATGGTACGGGGTTGATTTTGAGGCAACGATCCCGGATCTGCTTGCCAAACTAAACTGATAAAGAATCAGGGAGGTAGTTGATGATAGATTCCATGCAGACGGCGCTCGGGTTTTCCATAGCAGCAATAATGATATGCGCGGTAAACCTGGCATATATGCATATAAATGGATATACGAGTAAAACAAACAATCGTTTATTCATAGCTATGCTTTATATTCTTCTTTTGAATGCCGCCTGCGGTGTCATCACTTCTCTTACCTATGATCAGAGACTTACCTCTGATACTTATTTTATGATAAACAAAGTGGGACGGTATGTGTACTTTGTTTCACATACGGCGTTGTGCCCACTTATGTATTTCTATGTGGCCAGTATCATAGGCCGGTCTTTCAGGGAAAACCCTTGGTCATCGCTTAGAAACGCTCTACCGTTTTTTGTAAGTGAGATCGTAGTAGTATTAAATCCGGTTACCGGATGGGTGTGGTATTACGATTCTATGAGAGAGTTTCACAGAAACTGGGGAGAGACACTTGTGTATATCTCTGCGGCAGTTTATTTTGCGATGGCTCTTATTTTCATTATTTTCAGATGGAAGGTTCTTGCAAAAAAAAGAAAAACAACTCTTATATTCTGTTTTTGTATGGCGTTGTCCGGAGTGTTGATCCAGCTGCTTATCAAACAACTTCGTGTAGAAGTGCTCTTTGAAGCTATCGGTTTTTCGGGCGCTATGATCTCGCTCGAAAACGAGGATGACAGAACAAATGCTTCTGTCGGGGTCTACAACCGACTGGCGCTTGCCATGGATATAGATTCAGCGATACATAACTACAAAAGTCTAAACATTGTGTTTCTCAGAGTGACCAACAGAGAGGTTGTGAACAGGCTTACCAGATCGACAAATGTTTCGATCATAGATCAGGTTGTGTGCGAGTATCTGCAGGAGTTAGTCCATAAGTATTCCATATATCTTTCAAATCCGGGTCATATAGTTTTGATGCTCTATCACAAGGATGAAGCCCAAACGGAAGAAATTATCAGAAAAATATCCGACAGGTTTAATTCGGTGTGGAAATTAGGAAACAAGGATGTATTTTTAAACGCAGTTATCATGCGAGCGGAGCTTCCGCGTATGATATCATCGGTTTCGGATGCGTTGTATATGTCTGACAGTCCGCTGCCGGAGGATCTGGACAAGGTGATACTTGAAGAGGAGGACCTTGATTATCTGCTCAGAAGGGCAGCGGTCGAGGCTGCGGTATCACGAGGACTTGACGAGGGAAGCTTTGAGGTTTACTATCAGCCCACCTACAACATAGATGGTACGCTTCACGGCGCAGAGGCACTGCTTCGGATGAGCGACAGTGAGCTTGGAAAGCTCTATCCCGATGAGTTTATCCCTATAGCCGAGTACACAGGACTTATAGATGATATAGATGATTTTGTGCTTCGCGAGGTATGCACATTTATCAGGAGCGGAAAGCCCAAAGAGCTGGGTATGGAGTGCATAAATGTAAATCTCTCCGTGGTGCAATGCATGCGACAGGGATTTGCAAAGCATATTATTGATATAGTCGAAACCGAAGAAGTCGAAAAAAGCTTCATTAATTTCGAGATCACGGAGTCTGTTTCTGCGACTGATTATAAGCTGTTTTCGAGCGTTGTAAAAGAACTCAAAGAAGCCGGATTTATGTTTTCTATGGACGATTACGGAACCGGGTATTCAAACATCAATGCGATATTCTCGCTTAACCTTGATGTGATAAAAATAGACAAAAGCATCCTGTGGAACGCAGAGAAAAATGAGGCGGGCGAGATCGTACTCGAGAACACGGTTCGTATGATGAAACAAATGAACAAAAAAATCCTTGTTGAGGGAGTCGAGACCGAAAAACAGATAGAAATACTCAAAAAAATGGGAGTTGATTATCTACAGGGCTTCTATTTTTCAAAGCCTATTCCGAAAAATGAACTCATCGATTTATTGAAATAGATCGATCATCATAAAGTCAATTGCAGACAGCTTTTCTTTGATTAGTGTGAGGATATAAAATGGGAATAATAGCAGGATTTATGGTGCCGCACCCGCCGATGATAGTCCCGGCTGTCGGCCGCGGAAGTGAGGTGCAGATTGAGGAGACAACTGCGGCCTACAAAAAAGTTGCCGATATGATTGCAGAGCTCCGGCCGGAAACGATCATCATTTCTTCACCGCATACCGTGATGTATGCGGATTATTTTCACATATCTCCGGGAAGTGGCGCGCAAGGAGACTTCAGACAGTTTGATGCAGCCGAGGCTTCATACAGCGTAAGCTATGATCAGGAGATGGTGGCAGAGATATCTCTCAGGGCGTCAAAAGAAGGATTGCCCGCGGGGACAGAAGGAGAAAGAAGCGCATTTTTGGATCATGGAACTATGGTTCCGCTTAGCTTTATCACAGAAAAATACACCGATTTTAAGCTTGTAAGGATCGGGCTTTCCGGGCTGCCGCTTGAGCTGCACAAAAGGCTCGGACAGATCATATCAGAGGCTGCAAATGCCTGTGACAGACGAGTTGTATATGTGGCGAGCGGTGATCTTTCTCACAAATTAAAAGTCGACGGGCCGTACGGATTTGATCCGGCAGGACCGATATACGATGAAAAAATAATGGATGTCATGGGGCGAGCTGACTTTGACGAGCTTTTGAGATTTGATGCAAAGCTTCTCGATGATGCGGCGGAGTGCGGGCACAGGTCGTTTGTGATGATGTCAGGCGCACTTGACAAAAAAAATCTTGATGTGAGCAGGCTTTCGCATCAGGATGTGACAGGAGTCGGATACGGGATATGTACCTATGTAGTTAAGGATGAGGATCCGTATGTGAAGCTTGCCAGGCTGTCTCTGGAGACCAATATAAAAACAGGATCAAAGATAGATTGGAGCGAAGCCAGAGATTCAGTGCTGGTAGGTGTTGCAGATGATCCCGCGGTGTACGCCGAAACGGAAAAAAGTTTGACCGAAACACGGGCAGGAGCATTTGTTTCGCTTCATATTGACGGCAGGCTCAGAGGCTGTATAGGAACTATATGCGCCACAAAAGATACACTTGCCGAAGAGATCATAGAAAACGCGATAAGCGCATCAACCAGAGATCCGAGATTCTATCCGGTCACAGAGGATGAGTTAGGTGATCTCGAGTACAGTGTGGATGTGCTCTCTGACGCAGAACCGGTCAGTGACATATCGGAGCTTGATGTGAAAAAATACGGTGTGATCGTGACGAAAGGAATGAAACGCGGACTTCTTTTGCCAAACCTCGATGGCGTAGATACCGTACAGGAGCAGTTATCCATAGCAAAGCAAAAAGCAGGGATCGCTGAGCACGATGAAAACTGTGAGATAGAGAGATTTCGTGTAGTGAGACATTATTAATGAATTCGACTAAATGTTTACCGAAAATTTACGAAATAATAACTTGATTTTGACACAAAAAAGTGTTAATATATACATATCCGTAATGAAAGGGAATTGGGATCGGGTGATCAACTCGATTTCTTCGGAAAAGCATTATTATCAATAGTCCGGTGAGAAACACCGCAGATAGCAAAGGGAGGTTAGATATATGAAGAATTTCATCAAACACTTTGGGAAAACTATGGCAGTGCTGCTCGCGTTTGCAGTGACACTTGCGTATATGCCGGCAGCGGCCAAGGTTTCACTTGCAAAGAAGTCAAAAGGTCAGGTTACATCGGTCAAGATCACCAACAAGTCAAAGTTGAAATCCATGTATGAGGGAGATACCAAAAAGATCAATGTCTCCGTCAAGAAAAAAGGCAAGGTTTCTACAAAGGTAACCTACAAGGTTGCAAACAAGAAAATATTGACCGTAAACAAAAAAGGAAAAATAACCGCAAAGAAGGCCGGAACAACAACTGTGACAGTGATCTCTGCCGCAAACAAAAAGAAAAAAGACTCTATCACTATCACAGTCAAAAGACATTTTGAATTCGAAAATGATGCTGTTAGCTTTTCAGGACAGGCAGGAGACAAGATCAAGCTCGGAAGTGAGGACGATGATGACAACCTGTATGCGCTGAGCTTCAATACTGAAGGAGTTGAGCTTTCATGGAAGTCAAGTGATACAAATGTTGTCAAGGTCAGCAACAAAGGCTCTCTTCAGATCGTCGGAGAGGGTGAGGCTACCATCACCGTAGGGGATAAATCCACCAAAGATACGGCATCTGTCAGCGTGACCATTACTTTGTCGGAAGATGACGAAGACGAAGATGAAGATGATGAATACGATGACGATGACGATGAAGACGAGGACGACGAATACGATGACGATGATGACGAAGAATGGGACGATGATGATTGGAACGATGAAGAGTGGGATGATGACGAAGACGATGACGACGACGATGATGAAGATGACGATGAAGATGACGATGACGATGAAGACGATGACGATGACTATGATGAAGATGATGATTATTGATGCGTAAGATGTGTAGATCAGAGTTTGCATGGTTGAGCCGGAGTTGAAGCCATTCATTTTCAATCAAAAAACAGATTAAAACTTGCGGGGGTTGTGGTTTGATATGTACCCAGAATCTTGGACACATATTTATGAACTAGGCTGAACACATGGATGCTTCCCTGTGTTTTTGGGGAGGCATCCATTTGGTTTTTGCGGGAATTCGTTTGTTGTTGTAGTAATCGATGTATTCTTCAACAGCTTTTGAGAATCCTTCGAAAGAAGTGTATTCTTTCTCATATCCGTAGTACATCTCTTTTTTTATCACTTCGATTTCAGCTTTCATATATTCATTTTCAGCCCTTAAACGGATTAGTTCTTCGTATTCGGATTCATTAGGTTTTGGCGGCTTTCTCGTTCCTACTTTTTTCATATCTGAGTCCTTCGATTTACGTCCTTTCTGTTTTGGTATAAGACCATTATAACCGTAAATCTTATATTTGTGAACCCATTGATAAAGTTGACCTGAATTAATTCCTGCTGAAACAGCAACAGAGCTGAATGATTCGCCAGCTAACACCCGTGCAACCAAGGCATATCGTTCTTCTGGCGTCCAAACTCTGTTTTGTCCCTTATGCCGTAAAGCATCAGGACCACAAGATTCTTCAATTCTGACCCATTCTCGTATTTTGCGATGAAAACGCTTGCTCCCAATTCCATCTGGAGTATCAGGATATTCACCACGATAATACATTTCCACACATTTTCTTTTGAATTCATAACTATAGCGCATAAAAATACCCTCCTTACTGGTTTGTCCAGTAAAGAGGGTACATATTAAAACAGGGGCTGCAACCTGCCTTTTTAATTAAAACTCTGATTGGATCAGCATTTTCCTAAATCGTTTCGCAAGTATGTAAGTGTTTACCAGAATACACGAAAATAGCATAGAAATGGTGTTGTGTACCTGCGATTTTCACGCAGGAAACCCTGAAATATTTCATAGAAGGCTTTGATCAGTAAAACATTCAAATACATACCAAATAAAACCGAAGGCAGATGATTCGTCATTATTTGAGGCATTACCGTGAAAAGTGACAATTTACGCGGCCCTGTAGGAAAATTGTTATTGACTTTATCTCGAGTAAGTGTTAAACTTCATTACAAAAGGGAGAATTATTTATGTATACAAGAATTCGAGTTATTACAATTTGTTTTGCAATAGCATTTTTTTCAATTTTTTGCTATAAACCAAAACAGGTTTTTGCATTATCCATAGATAAGGCAATAAAAAGTGAGATAAAAGGAATGACAAAGTATAAGCCATCAAAAAAAATATATGTGCCTGGTGATGGAATTGTCAGATATGATAAAGCTGTAAATAAATATATAAAAAAATGGACAAAGGGATGGAAAAAATATAGTGAAATGATATTGAAAGGAGATGTGTATGAATTATTAGCGCGTACTTTGTATTTTGAGTCGTCACCCAATAACAACCCTAAAAAGGATAGGGAAAATGAGATGCTTGCATTTAATAGGGTGATAAATAATCGTATGAATCATAAAAAAACAAAATATCTTTATGATGGTCCTGGGTTGCAGGGGGTTTTAACGAAGGAATGGCAGTTTGCGGGATTGACATTTAATAAAAAAAGTCACAAGAAGATTAAGTATAATAAAAAGAGAATTAATTTGTCGTTAGTAAGAGCTGTGGTTGTAGCAATTGCCGAAAAAGGAGGAGTAACGAAGTTTAAATATCCGGACAAGAAGAAGTATTGCTATTTTCATTCGAGTGATGATTGGGAGAAGTTTACAAATAAAAATCATACCAAAGTAAGATTTACTGATTCTGTTAAATATTATAAGGTAACAATGAAAATCAAGTATTCTGACACAGTATTTTATGATTACAAGAAATGAGGATGAATATGAATAAAAAAAAGAGAATTTTGAAGTTGATGACGGTTATATGTTGCGTTATATTATTTTTTGTTCCTTGTGGATGCGTGAACCGGGAAAAAACAGAAACAACGATTTCGAAAGACGTTGCAAGTGTTTCATCCGGAGATTCAGGATTATTATATGAATTAAAGTATGATAGAAAAACAGTCCAAGTGGTTTTTGAAGATGATAAGATAAAAATAAAAGAGGGAGAAACTATACTAAAGGAGTTTGACGGCTTAAAAGCGGATTGTTTTTGCGAAGAGATATCACCTACAACCGGACTGACAGGATATAAGTTATATATTAGGGTGCCGGATGCTTTTGGAGCTGATGTATATTATATTATTCAATACAATGGGGAGATTTGTGTGCTGTTCGGCAATCACGCGGATTATGAGAACGGAAAGTTTTTTGATTCCTATGACTTTTTCAAAGATTTAAATAATGATGGTAAAGAGGAAATAATCAGAACGGTGTATTATGATGGTGATGGTGCTATTAAATCGTATGTGTACCAGAATACTGGAAGAAAAATCAAGTATGGATGTCTTGATGATTTGCTTGGGGTAAATGTAAAAAAACTTGATCCAAGGATTACAAATGTCAAGTCAATGTATGATGCAAAGAAAAATAAAGCCAAATTTGAGTATCGATTAAAAAATAAAAAAGAAAAATCAAAGACACAGAAGATAGATTTGAATAAGATAGAATTTGAGGAAGTAGATATAATATGTTTGCAAGATTATTTTAAAACAAATAGTTGAAGAATTAAATAGAAAAAAGGCGGGCAGCGACGGATGCGTTTATTTTTCGTGTGTTTTCGTGTCAATCGGGGGATTTTTTCTTGTCAACCCTCGAAATATATGGTATAATGTAGCAAGTGATTTATTCGTGAAATATACCAAATGACGGGAGGAGAGAAAAAATGAGCAAAAGACTTGTTACAAGAAGTGATTTTGATGGCCTTGTATGTGCGATGCTTCTCAAGGAGATCGATCTGATCGATGAGATAACCTTTGTTCATCCGAAGGATGTCCAGGACGGAAAGATCGACCTGACTGAGAACGATATTACGACTAACCTGCCATTTGACAAAAGAGTGGGTCTTGCGTTTGATCACCATGAGAGTGAGCTTTCGAGGATCAATAAAGAAGACGCAAAGGATAAATTCATAATAGACGGAGATGCGAAGTCCGCCGCAAGAGTTGTATATGATTATTATGGAGGGGCAAAGACATTTACCCGCGTATCTGATGAGATCATGGTAGCTGTTGACAAAGGCGACAGCGCTGATTTCACTGTTGACGAGATTTTGAACCCCGAAAAATGGGTGCTGCTCAATTTCCTTATGGATGCTCGTACAGGACTGGGCAGGTTCCATGAATTCAGAATATCAAATTATCAACTTATGATGGAGCTTATTGATTATTGTGTCGAGCACACGATCGATCAGGTTTTGGAGCTTCCGGATGTCAAAGAGCGTGTGGCATTGTATTTCGAGCAGCAGAAGCTTTTCAAAGAGCAGCTTGAACGTGTATCGACTATTCACGATAGGGTTGTAGTGGTAGACCTTAGAAATGAAGAGACAATATATACAGGAAACAGGTTTATGATCTATGCTATGCATCCCGAGGTAGAGATGTCGATTCATGTCGCGTGGGGATTCAAAAAGCAGAATACTGCAGTTATGATCGGAAAATCGATCGTAAACAAAGCATCAAATGTAAATATCGGAGATCTTTGCTTAAGTTATGGAGGAGGCGGGCATGCAAATGCAGGAACCTGTCAGCTCCCGAACGATACAGTGGATGCAGAGCTTCCGACCATCATCGAAAAACTGAATGGAAATATTCCGGTGTAACTACGGTTTACGAAAAACTTCAATTTTTTGGATCAAGATGTAAAAATGCGGTGATGCATATTTGTACAATGGGCGAAAGTACAAATGTGTATTGCCGTTTTATTATGTATAGGATATAGCTTCATAAGTATAAAAGAGAGAGGATGATTAAGACATGCTGTTGATGTTACTGGATATTGTTGATGATCCTGAAGACAAGAAAAAGGTGGAAGCGTTATATCATAAATATGATAGGCTTATGTATCATATTGCCGGAAATATTTTAAAGCGTCAAGAGGATATCGAAGACGCTGTGATGGAGGCATGGGTTAGGATTATAAGAAATCTTGACAAAATTTCTGAAATATCTTGTCCAAAAACCAAGAGTTATTTGGTTATTGTAGTTGAGAGGACATCTATTGATATATATAACAAAGGAAGAAAGTTTAGTGAATCTGAAGTCTCTATAGCAGATTATGAGCAGTCACCATTTTTTGTTACACATGATCAGCAGATTAAAAATGCCGAAATCTACGAGGATCTCAGGCGTCTTCCAAAGGAGTATGGTGAGGTTCTGATCTTGTATTACATGCAGGAAATGGAGATAAAAGAAATAGCAACTGCGCTAAATGTTTCAGAATCAAATGTTTACAAAAGGATTCAAAGAGGGCGAAACGAATTAGAAAAGAGGTGGGGCAGATGACAGAAGACAGGATAAAATCTCTGATACAGGACTATGTATGCGCAGAGATGGAAATAGTACCGGATCCGGAAAAAATACCTGAACATCCGCCGTACTCTCGAAAGTTTAATAAAAAAATGAAAAGGATAATAAGGGCAGGTGATTATTTCGGCGGAAACCTGCGGCTATATACAGTGCTAAGCAGGGTAGCGGCAGTTATACTTATTGTTTTGAGTTTGGCTGTTGCTAACCAAGCAAGCGCTGCGATATTTGGATTTGATCCGTGGAAGGAAGTGATAACCGGATTTCTTCCTGATGTGAAAATGGAAGAGAAAAGATATAAAAAGAAGGATATTGATGCAGATAATTTAATAAAGCCGATATCCGATGTGCCAACATATGTGCCTGAGGGATATGTACAAATCAGTCGTCAGGAAGCCAGTTTCTCAATCAATTTGGAATGGAATAAAGTGGAATCTGATGGTACAATGACCTATTTGTCATATGGAAGAGATGTTCTTGATGAGGATGCAGTATATATTGAAGATGTTGAATACGATAGGATAGATACCACGGAAATAGCCGGATATACTGCGAGAATATGTTATAAACCAAATAGAGTGTTGATAGAATGGGAAGACGAAGAATTTCATTATATGATATGGACAGGTAAAGAAAAAATGGAAATAAGTACCCTAAAGCGTATGTCAGAGAGCATTTATAAAAAAATTATTAAAAATTAAATTTTTTGTCCAAAAATCCTTTTTCAGGCGGTTATAGTATATAGAAGGGTATAGGTTTCCGAAAAACATCAGTTTTTCGGAAAGTCATAAATCTCATCTGAGAAATCGCCCGGAGAAAGGAGGAGAAAAATAGTGTGGAAAAATCGAAAAAAAATATGGGAGGGTCAGACGATGAAAAAAGATACATTTTTCAATAATGCCAAAAAGATGGCTGCTGTGTGGGCAGTTATTTGGATCGCCGATATCATCATAAGGTGGATTTTTCCGTTTTATACATATTATGGGGATGCACCTCAGCTCGGAACAAACTTTGCCATATTACACTGGTCTTTGTTTGACGGAGAATTTAAGCAGGCAACCTTTGTTTATCTGATATCATTTATCGCCAGGTGTGCTTGCATTACTATGTCGATTATTCCTATTAATAAGAAAGCAAGTATATCATTTTTCAGAATAATCCTTGTAGTGATTGTTGCATTCATAGATTTTTTGGCTATGCGGATAAACGGATATCATTTATGGAATACTACTTGGGCGTTCTGGACTGAAATGGGGTTACTTTTTGTGGCATGTGTATTTAGCGTGATAAGCATAATAAAACAGAATTCGCAGGAAAAAGCAGAAAGAATAAGCAGTTAAAACTTCCAATTTTTGCTTTACAAATCGCACCGAATATGCTATAATAACCATAACTAACCACTTATGATATAGTATTTGGAAAGAGAGGCGATAGGTATGAGCAGTATTTCAGCTTTATCGGGCGGTGCGGATTATTATACCGCAGCGATCGCAAGCGGAAAAAAGATTATGAGTGCCGCTGACGGAGCAGCGGAGAGCGCTATCGTAGAAAAAGAAAATGCCCAGGCTAACGGATTGGCACGCGGGGAACAAAACGCTGAAGATGCCAAGTCTCTTCTCAATGTTGCAGACGGCGCGATGGATAAGATCGCAGATAATTTAAGCCGTATGCGCACACTTGCGGTACAGGCGTCAAACACGGCAGTTTTAAACGACGACGACCGTACCAAAATCCAGGATGAGATAGACCAGCTCAAGCAGGGGATATCAGACATCGCACAGACAGAATTCAACAAGAAAAAGCTTGTAGACGGTTCTTATGAGGGATATGCCCAGACCGGGGCAAATGAAAACCAGGGTCAGAACTTAAAGATTGGTGAGATGACGCTCGATGCGCTTGGGATCAAAGACTTCGATGTTACGAAAAATGACTTTTCCATCAGCACCATTGACAATGCATTGTCACAGGTATCCGAGAACAGAAGTCAGGTAGGAGCTCAGTTCAACGGACTTGAGTACACTGCACAGTACAACGCGATAAGTCGTGAGAATCTGACTGCTGCTTCAAGTCGTATGGAGGATGCGGACATCGCAGAGATGGCATCCAAGATGTCAAAAGAAAATCTTCTGCAGACATACCAGACGATGATGCAGAAAAAGCAGCAGGAAGAAGAAGCAAAGCAATTTATGGGGCTTTTCTGATGCTGCTGTTGGAAACGGCAGTTCATAACCTCCTGTTTTGTTTTAATCAGAGGCGCCGCGCATCGAACACGGCAACAGCTTAGGTTCGAGGTGTGGCGCTTCGCTACGCATAAACATTTTTATAAAAGCGTATTTTTTTGAAAGCACTTGCTTTGTGACAACGAAAAGGAGAATGCATGCTTATTTCAAAGGATAAAAAAAGGTTTAGCACACTGGCACGTCTTCTTTGTATGTGCCTTTTTGTGATGCTTTTGTGTGGGTGCGATATCAATGGAGCAACCATAGTAGGATCCGTGGGTATCGATACATTTGAGGATGACGGAGAAGGCGGTGAGTCTTCCGAACCGCTTCCTACCCCCGAGGTGTTTTCGTATGTCGACGCGCAGGGAAACAGATATCATGCACTGGTCGATCAGAGGGTGGAAAGAGTTGTCTATGACTGGAATTACCTCATCCACAAAAAAGGCAGTGACGAGATCAAGTTCGATGACAAGAACTACAGTATAATAAAAGGTGTTGATGTTTCGCACCACAACGGAACTATAGATTGGAAAAAAGTAAAAAAACAAGGCTATAGATTTGCCATACTCAGGATTGGGTACAGGGGCTATGGACAGAGTGGCGCTCTGATGGTTGACGAACAATTTCAGACGAGCTTCAAAGCGGCGAGAAAAGCAGGTATGAAGCTCGGTGTATACTTCTTTTCGCAGGCGATATGTGAAGAAGAGGCGATAGAGGAAGCGGAACTCACGCTGAGGGAGTTGAACAACTCAAAGCTTGACCTTCCCGTGGTATACGATCCTGAGCTTATCACAAATGACAGTGCAAGAACGGACGGGGTGACGGGAGAGCAGTTTACAAAAAACACCATCGCGTTTTGTGAACGCATCAAAAAAGCCGGATACAAACCGATGGTTTACTCCAATCTCTACTGGGAAGCAACGCTTTTTGATCTGTATGAGCTTAGGGATTATCCGATTTGGTACGCTGATTATCAGGCTGTTCCACAGACGCCGTACAAATTTGAGTTTTGGCAGTACTCCGAGAGCGGAAATGTTGATGGCATCACCGGAGGCACCGATCTCGATGTGATGTTTGTAAAAGAATAATTTATGAGGTGAACAAAAAATGGCTGCAAGTGCAAGAAGTAAAAATGCCTGGGTATTGGTATTGCTCCTTTTGGCGGGAGTGGTACTGGGAAGTTTTATCGGGCATATCACAAATGGAGTATCATGGCTAAGCTGGCTTGATTACGGAATGACTTTCGGACTTACAAATCCCGTAACGCTTGATGTCGGAGTGCTGGTACTGACATTTGGACTTACGATCCATTTTTCCATAGCGAGCATAATAGGAATAGTAGTTGCCGCTATTATATATCATTTTATCTGATGGATATCTGAAGCAACCGGACGGGCTGCTTCGGGAGGCTGAATATGGGACTAATCAATAGGGGGAACAAAGAAAAGACATCTGTTGTCTGGTTGTTTGTTGTTGTATTTATCGGTATTTCTATCAATTTCATCTGTGGTTATATAGCATCATCCACAGGCATTATGCTGTTTTTGGATACTATAGGAACAATGATAGCTGCCGTTTTCGGCGGCTTTTTGCCGGGCATTATTGTCGGGCTTTTTTCAAATGTGATGAAAAGCTTTTTCGATGATGCTTCGGTATACTATGGATTTATCAATGTTCTGATCGCGACATACATGGCGTATTTTGCCAAAAAAGTATGGTACAAAAAACCGGTTCAGATACTTCTTTCCGTGATCGGTATGGGCATCATCGGCGGTGCGCTAAGCTCCGTACTGACTATTTTTCTGTATGGTTTTGCGAGCGAGGGCATATCTGCTGATCTGGCAAAAGGATTCCGGGACAATTTCAGCTTTGGGATATGGGGAGCGCAGCTTGCCGCTGACATTATCATAGATGTAGCCGACAAGGCGGTTTCATTTATCCCGGTTTTGCTCCTTGCAAACCTGATTCCCGAAAAGATCAAAAACAAGGTGAATTACAAAGGCTGGAGACAAAAGCCCCTGACCAAAGAAGTCAAGGAATCACTGGACAAAATAAGATCAAGGGTGATCCCGCTCAGGACCAAGCTTCTGATATTGATCATACCTTCACTCCTTGCTGTAGCTGTGGCCTGTATAACTATAAGCCTCATGCTGTACAAAAACGACAGCGTCGAGGAGCAAAAAGTCCTTGCGACAGGTGTTGCGTCCATGGCAGGACAAATGATAGATCCGGAAAAGGTTGATGAATACATAAGTGAAGGAAGGGCAAGCGCCGGCTACAGTGAAGCAGAGGAAAAACTCATAGCACTCAGGGAGTCGGCGCCGAAAATCGAATACGTCTATATATACAAGATCATGGAGGACGGTTGTCACGCGGTGATAGATCCGCATACCGATGAAGATGATGGGAATCCCCCCGGGACAGTTATCCCGTTTGAGGCAGATTTTCAAAAATATATCCCTGACCTTTTGGCGGGCAAAGAAATAGAGCCTGTGATATCGGATGGAGCCTATGGATGGCTTTTGACGGTGTACTCTCCTGTGTATGACAAAAACGGAAACTGCGTATGCTATGCCTGCGCGGATATAAATATGAATGAGATCAGAAATAACATGTACTCATTTTTGGCGAAGCTTATCGCGCTGTTTCTGGGCATTTTTGTGCTGATCCTGGCGGTATCCATATGGTTATCGGAGTACCACATAATCCTTCCGATAAACACGATGGCGATGAGTGCGTCAAACTTCGTTTATGACAGTGAAGAGGATGTGGAAGACAGTGTCGAGAGGATCAGACGACTCGGCATATACACGGGTGATGAGATAGAGCATCTGTATACGGCATTTGTAAAAATGACCGAGGATAACCTCGAGTTTGCCCTTGACCTCCAGAGAAAAACAGAGACCATAGCAAACATGCAGAGTGGACTGATCATGACTTTGGCGGATATCGTTGAGAGCCGGGATAAGTGTACCGGAGACCATGTTCGCAAAACAGCGGAGTACGCAAGGCTTATCATGCGTCAGATGCAAAAGCTCGGGATATATACAGATCAGCTTACGGATAAGTTTATCTACGATGTAGGAAACTCTGCGCCGCTTCACGATGTCGGCAAGATCCACGTACCGGACCAGATACTCAACAAACCCGGCAGACTTGATGATGATGAATTCAAGATTATGAAAGAGCATACGACCGTGGGAGCGCAGATCATTGACCGCGCTATAGAATTGGTTCCGGATACCGGGTACCTGGCAGAGGCGAGAAACCTTGCGCTCTATCACCATGAAAAATGGGACGGAACAGGATATCCTACCGGATTAAAAGGCGAAGAGATACCGTTATCGGCGAGGATCATGGCTATAGCGGATGTGTTTGATGCCCTTGTATCCAAACGAAGCTACAAAGAAGGTATGCCTTTTGACAAGGCTATGGACATAATAAAAGAAGGCGCCGGAAAACATTTCGACGCCAACCTTGTAAAAGCATTTGTTTTAGCTGAGGATGAAGTAAGACAGATATCTGAGAGATTCAATTCCTCGGTGATCATAGATATCACGCGGGGGCAAACTGATTGAGCAGATCCTTGTCAAGCTGAATCCTGTTATCCATAGTTTTCATCACATCTACGATGTGCACTTCTTTTTTGACTGAAGGAAGTGACAGATCGTAAAGAGCGTTGGTCCTGAAGTCAAGAACCATAGGCTCAAATATCGCATCGTCGTTTCCACGGATGACAAGTCCTTTTTGTCCGTTTGAAAGCTCGACACACACACCCGGATATAGGATGTTTATCGCTTTTATCAGAGCGTTTACGATCATCGGATCGTATTTATCCTCGTTGTCGAGAAGGTGCCTTATCGCGAGGACCTCTGATGTCGGCTCCGATGCCGATTTCATTGCAGTCAGACGGTCGTAAGTGTCCGCTACAAAAAGGATGTTTGCATTGACATTTGCTTTCAGCGAATCAGGGATTTCTCCGTCTGCTTCTCTTGTGTATAATTCCTGATACTGTGTAACAAGCTTTGCTATGTCAGCATCCAGATCCATATAGCGGTTTAGTATATCATTTGTATTGGATTTGATAACGCGTCTCACTTCCGGATCAACATCTGCCGCATCCGGAACCTCATTTAATCTCAGTGCACCTATATCGTGAAGTACGGACGCTTTTATGATCATATTGAGTCGTCCGCCTTTTACACCGAGTTGTCCTGCTATGAGTGCCGAAAGAATAGATACATTCAGCACATGCTTGTATACGAAATCCTCACTGCTTCGCAGACTCTGCACAAAATTGATCTTGTGGTCGAGAACGGAATAGTTTTTGATAACCAGTGAGCACAGCCAGTCAAGACCTTTGTCTTTTTTGCCCATGGCGATCAGGTCAAGGTCTTCTTTTATTGAGAAGACTGCCATCGTCTGGAACCTTTCAAAATTCACATCATCCTCTGTCATCGGCGGCAGCGGCTCAGCAGGCTCGAGTATGTATAATCCCATCAGGTTGAAGTTTTTTATGCCGTAGATCGCCTGCATGGTAAGCTTTGTATCCCTGTCATACAAAAGGACACCGTTTTTGTTGTAAATTGGCTTACCTAAACGCATGCCTGTTTTCAGATCATCAACTTTTACGAATTGCAAAAAACCCCTCCAATCATAAACTGATTATTGATTTTTAAAAACCCATATTATATAATAACAGTAATTGGCGTAAAATGCAACTATTTTATTGGAGGACAGATATGAGGATCAGAAGATATATGGCAACGGGAGTACTTGTTTTTTCGATTGTAGTTTCACAGGTGACCGTACCCGCAGGTGCAGAGAGTATAGCAGAGAATGATTATACCGTAAACACAAGAGCTGAAAACGGTTCGGAATTATATGAAAAAGAATTATCAAATAACGCATCAGATAACTATGTTGAGGGTGAGGCTATCATCACGCTCGTAAAGCCTGAGTCGGATAGTGACCCTCTTCTCGGTGAGGGAAAAACCGGAGATGTCGAGGTTACTGATGTTTTGGATTTCGGAAGTGCCGAGGAGGTGGCGGAGACACCGGAGGAAAAAAAGGATTTTCGCGGTGACAACATTTTTGTATCCGTGGTTGAGTCTGATGAGTTGACTACAGAGGAGCTGATTGAAAAATACAAGGACAGAGACGGCGTCGTTGAGGTGATGCCTAACTACAGAGTTCACAAAAGCGCTATGCCTACAAATGATGAACTGTCTGATTATCAGTGGTATTTGGGAGGAAAAAAAATAAAACATGAGACAAAGGCTGAAATTAAGTATCAGGAGCAGCCTGAGCCGACCGGTGACGAGGTCGTGGTTGCTGTTGTCGATGATGGTATGGCGTACGACCACGAGGATCTAAAAGATGTTGTCTGGAACAATCCATACGATAGGAATGAACTCCCGGGTGCGCACGGATATGATGTGATAAATGATGATGACGATCCGTATCCGACAAGCGAAGAGGAACAACACGGAACACATGTGGCCGGTACAATAGCTGCTACCACAGGGAATCAAAAGGGTATAGCCGGAGTATCAAAAAATGTCAAGATAATGCCTCTAAAGATATTTGATGAGTACAAAAAAGAAGAAAGCGGTACTGTAAAAACTATAGTGAGTGCATACGCGTATATATACAAGGCGCAAATGCTTGGAACCAAAGT
Organism: uncultured Lachnospiraceae bacterium; assembly: GCA_947166015.1. Taxonomy (GTDB): domain Bacteria; phylum Bacillota; class Clostridia; order Lachnospirales; family Lachnospiraceae; genus Eubacterium_F. The sequence continues at coordinate 11,301 of CAMVCQ010000003.1, read as the reverse complement.
TGTTGCGGTGAATTGCTCTTTTGGTAATGAGCCGACAGATATTAACAATACTCCGGAACTCATAAAATACGAAAACCTTGCTATGAAAAAAGTAGCCATGAACGGAGCACTGTTTTCCCTTGCAGCCGGCAACGAGGGAATAGATGTCACAAAGAAAAATCAAGCGTTTCCGTTCAACACTGAAAGAGAGTATACCGTGAGGGTTGGAAGCACTACACCAACGGGAACAATTTCAAACTTTAGTAATTATTCAAAAAAAGAAGTTGATGTGATGGCACAGGGGTCTATGATACTGTCAACAGTGCCAAACGATACATTTTTACCTGAACTGTATAGCGCGGAAAAAAAGAAAAAATTGTGTGCGTTGTATGAGGACTTCAACCGCTCACCGTTTGGGGTGAAGGTATATAATAGTGACTATATAGGGTATTATTCTACATCGTCGCAGGTAGCGTTAACGAGATGGAACCTTGATGTTTTTTCTGAGGATGCCGGCGGATCGCTTATGATGCACTTTGATAACCCGAAAAATAAGTATGAGGCGTGTGCGTTTATAGATGTGACGGACCTGGGGATAGACTGCAAAACTCATGATTATTATTATTCATATCATATTGCTATGTTTTCTCAGGCATCGAGGGGATGCTGGGCATCAAAGGTTGCCAGAGTGACCTCCAAGGAAATACTTAAAATAGACGGAAGAGATTATTTTGTTTTGGACATACCCGGTTTCTATGATTGCAAACCTTCGGAGCTGGCAGGAGGATTTGTCCACATCGACAACTTTTCGATATCGGTTGCGGATCCTGATACGAGTGAATTCGGTAAGTATAGATTCATGAGAGGAACATCCATGGCAACTCCTGTTGTGGCGGGAGCGATCGCAAGACTTGCGCTTTTGTATCCTGAGGATAATGTAACCACCAGAAAAGCCAAGCTTATGGCGTCGGTGACAAAAATTTCAGATCTTGCGGATAAGTGCGTATCCGGAGGTATCATAGACATTTCGAGATATGAGGATGAGGATATCAAAGGACTCGGATATCCGGATGAGCTCAGAAAAGTCAAAAAAATCAAACTCAACAAAACAAAAGCAACACTGAAAGTCGGCAAAAAGTTGAAGCTCAAGGCTACTGTGACGCCCTCATACGCCAAAAACAAAAAGGTTAAGTGGAAGGTCAGCAACAAAAAATACGCATCAGTTTCATCGAGCGGTGTCGTAAAAGCCAAGAAAAAAGGCAAAAAGCACACGGTGACAGTAACAGCGACATCAGCTGAAAACAAAAGCATCAAAGCAAAGTGCAAAATCAAGATAAAAGCATAAAGAAAACGCCCGGATCAGCCGAAATAACTCATGCAAAACTATTTTTTTAGAATGCTACCCGGTATGAAAAAATGATCGCGAAAGATCAGATCAGATACATGCGGTAGATTGTCATGGGAGGAAAGCGTATGCAGATAAAAATGGATCCGCATTCCCTCGCTGCAAATGATGTACAGGTTGGTGCATCGGTACAAAACGCCACGGATGGCAGGGCTGCAAAAACCGGCAGCAAAACTACGGACAGTATAGTGCAGGCAGATCTTGGGGATATAAAAAACCATCAGACCACGGGAACATATGCCGAGGAGATGGAAAGACAATCAGCAATCAAAGAGATCAAAAGTGACCTCGATGTCATAGATCCGGCAAACTTTATCAGTCAATGTATGACCGGAAAGGATGCTCACGACCTGGACGAAGAGAGCACACCTCTTGAAGAATACACTTCTACACAGCTTGACAGAGCTATAGTCAGAGTCAGACAGCAAAGGCAGGACAAGGCACAAAGCGCCCAGGCTGAAGCTGACAGACAAAGAGAAGTCGAGGAGCAGATCCGCGAAAAAGCAGAGGAGATAGCTGCGGATGCAAGGATCGCTTCGGCTGCAAAAAAAGCATTCGCGTCAAGCGAACTTCCTATCACAGAAAACAACATAACTGATTTTACAAGTGCAGCGAACAAAGCTCTCGGTGTGCTTGATTTTGATGACGCTTCTTTGAGATATATGGTGACAAATCACGACAAGGTCACACCGTCATCGGTCAGAGAGAGCCTGTACGGCTCGGGCTCTGTCATCATGGGTAAAGACAAGGCCTATGAGGCTGCTTCGGATCTCGGGCTGGCCATTTTTGAAGAGAGAGCGGACGGATTTGACGAGGTCGTGGGGCAGATAGAGGAAAGGCTCACAACTGCAGGTGTTACTGCAGATGAGGAAAGTTTGGCGACTGCGAGGTGGCTTTATCAAAACGATCTTCCGGTGACACCGGAAAACATCGTTGATACAGAGACGATCAAATCGCTACGCGATATGGATGCGGAGACACTTCTTGCAAGGATCGTGTCCGAGATGGAGGACGGCGTTTTTGCAGAGGATGCGGATCTGTCACATATGAGCCGTGAGGAGGTCAAAGAGTTAGTTGAAAACCTCGTAAAAACCGATGATGCGACATTGAAAAGGGCGTATCCGACTGAGAGTTCGCTTGCTACCGCAAGGCGACAGATGGAGGAGATCAGGCTCACTATGACGATCTCATCCGCAAGAGAAATGACCAAGCTCGGGGTGCAGATAGATATCGAAAACCTCGAAAAAATGGTGGACGAGCTGAAAAACATCGAAGCGAATACCAAAAATAAATATATATCCGAGACTTCGCTTGAGATAAATGACAAAAACATAAATCTGATCTCACAGACGGAGGATGCAAGGCAGACAGTACTCGCCTCGCCGGTAGAGCTTTTGTCAATGACGTTTGAAAAGCGTGCTGAGATAAGTCTGATGCAGCTCTCATCGGAGGGAAAAAGCCTTGCCGCAGGATACGCTGACGGAACGGGCATCATCCAAAAGGATGTGTTCAAAGCACTCGAAAACACATACGAGGCTGTCGGCACACAGGTAAGGGGCGACCTCGGAGACTCCATAAAAAAAGCCTTCGGCAACATGGGACCAATGCTTGCGGAGCTTGGGCTGCCGGATACCAAAGCAAACGAAAGAGCGGTCAGGATCCTCGGCTACAACAAGATGGATATAAACATCGAATCCGTGATGGAGATAAAGATATTTGACAACCAGGTGAACAATTGTATGAAAGCCATGAGGCCACAGGTTGTTCAAAAAATGATTGAAGAGGGGATAAACCCGCTTGAGCTCTCACTAAGCCAGCTCGAAAGAGAAGTAAACAGGATAAATGCTGAAGTGTCCGATGAGGATGTTGCGTTTTCTAAATTCCTTTGGAAACTCGACAAACAGGGCGAGATATCTGCTGAGGAAAGAGAGAGTATGATAGGTATCTATCGACTTCTCGACAAGATAGAAAAAAGCGACGGCGCTGTGATCGGTCAGCTTGTAAACGAGGGCAGAGACCTGTCTATGAAAAATATGCTCGAGGCGATCAGAACCCGTAAGCACGGCTCGGTGGATGCCAAAGTCGATGATGAAAACGGTGCGGTGACCGTGAAGGAAAGATCGGGAAAAGCGATAGATGAGCAGATCATGACAGCTTTTATCGCAACCGAAGCGACCAGGCTCAAGGATGTGCTTTCGCCAAAGGCGTTGAACACATTTATGGATGAATTAAATGACGCTTCTTTTGAGGACCTCGAAGGATTTATGGAGCAGGCAGCAGAGACTGAGGAAGAGATGGCGCCGTACTATGACGAGATAGCTGAGAGTACACGGGCTGCTATCGAGGAGACGGAAGAGACTGTCATGACATTTTTAAACGAACTCGATCTGCCCAAAACCATCAAAAACATGATAAGCGCGACTGATTATATGAAGGCAGCGATGAGAACTGCCGAGCTTTGGGACGAGGATGACACGGATGAGGTCACGGAGGCGTTTGACGATCCCGACAAGCTCGATGAGGTATATGATAATATCGAAAAAACTCATCTCGAAAGACTTGAGAATATCAGAGAAAGTGACGATATATCTTTTGACCGGATAAAAGAAGCCGCAAGGATGGCGGGACACATCTCGTTCTATCAGGCGGCAAGGCGTCACCAGATGTATGAGGTGCCGGTGATGACAGATCACGGAGTTATCGGCTGCAATATCACCATCAGGGACGGCGAGGGAACACAAAAAGGAACCGTTGATATCTCACTTGATTCCGAGGAGCTCGGAGCAGTGAGGGCAAGCTTCAAACTAAAGGGAACGAAGGTTGACGGATTTGTGACGGTCGAGAAAAATGAGAGCATCGAGTATTGCGCTCAGGTGCTCGAAGGATTTGAAAAGGATTTGGGAGAGTACGGTTTTACAATGGAAGGTAATAGCCTCATAGCAGGCAGTCGGAATTCTCTACAGGCTGGAAAAGAGCCACAGGGCGCAAAAAATGCTGATCTATACAGAGTGGCAAAATGCTTCCTGAAAAATGTACAGTAGACTGAACAACATGATCAGGATCATTAGGGAGGATTCCGTATGAAAGTAAATAACAATATCTCCGCGCAGCGCGCGAATTTCAATCTTAATTCTGTTCAGAACAAACTCACAAAAGCTACCAATCGTCTGTCGAGTGGATATCGTATCGTAAAAGCAGCTGATGACGCTGCCGGTATGGCGATATCCCACAAAATGCATGCCCAGATAAGGGGACTTATGCGTGCGTCGGAAAACGGTTCGGACGGTATTGCATTTATCCAGACGACTGAGGGTGCATTAAACGAAGTTGAGAACATGCTCCAGAGATGTCGTGAGCTCTCCGTGCAGGCGGCATCTGATGCGGCAACAACTATTGAAGACAGAGAGGCTATACAAAAAGAGATAGACCAGCTTTTGAAAGAGATAGACAGAACAAGTACCGATACAGAGTTCAACACGATGACGCTTCTTGACGGAACCTGTACGAGACAGTATTCGTCTTCAAATATCGGTGTTAAGCTTATTTCAGCATCGGATGATGTGAAGCTGACAGCGTTTGGTTTGAAGATTAATGGAGAGGCAAAAACAGCGGTAGCTACATCGACAGCCGTTACAGCTGGTAAATCAGATGTTGTACAGCCTGACGAAGCTGGAAGTATAGTAATAAACGGGACAGCTATTGATGTGAGAGTTGGTGATACATACGAGACTGTATTTTCAAGGATCAGAGATTACAGTGAGATGATGAATATAGAGCTTCTGTCAGTGGATGGAAGTGGAGATGAAAGACAATTTGATACTGGTGCATATCTTAAGTTTGAAACAAAACAGACGGGTACTTCACAAAAGATAGATGTTCAGGCAAGTAATGCAAACCTTGCAAGTAAGCTTGGACTTACCGGAGGAATATCTGATAAAGGAGACAATGCAAAAGTATCTCTTACCAATACAGGTTTCTCAGATACCGCAACAATGTTTGTCGATGGCGGAAGAGTAACAGTTACAGATCGTGGCGGATTTGAGATGATATTTGATGTGGACGGATGGAATGATTCTATGTCAGAAGATGCCACAGTAACAATGCTTGATGCCGGATATATCTCCATCCAGATCGGTGCAAATGAAGGACAGACCATAGATCTTTCAGTACCGCCGGTAAACTGCAAATCACTTGATATCACATATTGTAATGTATGTACACACGACGGAGCACAAAGCTGTATCACAACATTTGACAATGCTATCGTAAAGGTTACTGATATCAGATCAAAGCTCGGTGCTTATCAGAACCGTCTCGAATCAGCGGTTACAAGCCTTGATGAGACATCTCAGAACCTCACAGAGGCGTGCTCGAGAATAGAGGATGTGGATATGTCAGAGGAAATGACACGCTACACCCAGTACAATGTTCTGGTACAGGCCGGAGTATCCATGCTCTCGCAGGCAAACACACAGCCGCAGAACATTCTTCAGATGCTTCAGGGATGATGACAATACTTTATTATTTGATGATGTCAGAAAAGAATTGAGACTTGGCAGACTGTTGTTTGGAATGATCGTTATTTAATAGGAGACATATATGAAAAAAGATGTGCTTCAGGCATTCGCAACGCGAGTGACGCAGGCCAACAAAACCGAATTGGTTGTTATTATATACGAAGCGGCGCTGGCATCCATAGAGGAAGGAAGAAAAGCTCTTGATGCCGGTGCCATACCGGAAGCCCGCAGGGAGATAGGGCGCGCAAGAGACCTCATCGCTGAGCTTATGCGCTCGCTCGATATGAAATACAACATCTCCACATACCTGATGGAGCTGTACCGGTTCGGTCACAGGGAGTTGTGTAACGCTATGGCTTATCGTGACACCAAGCACCTTGACAATGCTGCGCATATACTCGAGGGGATACTTCCTTCGTTCAAAGAGCTTGCAAAGCAGGATGAGTCAGGACCTGTCATGCAAAACTCTCAGACGATAGTTGCAGGACTTACTTACGGACCGGGTTCAGATCTCAGAGAGACTATCGGAGTCGGTATCGGTTCAAGCAGAGGATTTCAAGCTTGATAGCATTGTCGGATCAAGATCGAAATTGATATGAATTAAAACGCAAATAATTCCATACATGCTATATATCCCAAAAAGGAACGCCCCGTTTAGGCGTTCTTTTTTGTTGCGGGTGGGACATTTTTAAAAAAAAGCTCATTAAATCGGATACAAAAAAGTTTATTAACAGTACAAAAGGGTATATGGTATATATCAATGCGAACAACTGGATGCTTTTTGGGTCATTTGCTACTGATTTGGTTGAATCGATAGCTTTGTTGTGATATAATCAAAGGAGTGAGTTTTTTGATACTTGCTTGTAATTACGCACAAAAGCATCATTAAGTTTAAACAAAAAATCGAGGTGCAATGATATGAAATCAAAAAACAGGATTATTATTTTTGTTATTATTCTAATGATATTTAACTCTATATCCGGGCTTGCCGCAGCTCCGTCAAATGCTGCAACAAAGCTAAAAGGATATGGCGTGTACATAGGCCGGGACAATTTCAAAAAGCTGAAAAAAGAGTCGGCCGGTAAAAAAACCATAGTCATCGAAGGACAGTCATTCAACAAAAAGCAGATCAAAAGTCTCAAGAAAAACGGACGCAAGGTCTACAGTTATCTAAATGTAGGCGCGTTGGAAGAATACAGGTCTTACTATGATGATTACAAGGACCTCTGTTTGAGTGTATATGAAAACTGGACGGATGAGTCGTGGGTGGACGTCACATCTGAAAAATGGCAGACTTTTATCGGTGACAAGCTTGCGAAAAAGCTTGCAGCCAAAGGCATCAGCGGATTATTTTTGGACAATTGTGATGTGTACTATCACTATCATACCGATGAAGTGTACGAGGGGCTGATAACGATCCTTGAAAAGTTGAAAAAGTACGGAATAGATATCATCATAAACGGTGGCGATGTTTTCGTATCAAGGCTTATTAAAGACGGCAAATGGTCACTTATCACGGGAGTCAATCAGGAAAGTGTATTTAGCAGGATAATAAACTACGATAACGATACATTTGGAACACAAAAAAAGGATGAAAAAAAGTATTATACAAGCTATCTGAAAAAGGTTGCTGCAAAAAAACTAAAAGTATTTTTGCTAGAGTACACAAAGAATGAATCTCTAAAAAAGAAGATAAAAAAATACTGCAAAAAACATGGATATAAATACTATATTTCCGGCTCGCTTGCGTTGAAGTGATTCAAATAGAGGAAAGTAATGAAAATAAAAAAAAGCAACCAAAAAGCAAGAGTTTCAAAAAAAATGCAACGCGAAAGCTACTTTTGTCGGTTATATGGATAGAGACTACAAAAACTCGGATTGATAACCGGAAATGAAAGCAGATTATGGGAGGTTGCCTATGAATAACCGAATTAAAAGAGCTATTGCGGTAGGTCTGATAGCGATAACAGCATCGATAAATCCTATGCAGACACTGCAGCCAACAGCCATGAAAAATAACACAGCCAAAGCGGCGGAATCCGGCAAAGCACCTTATGTAGGTGAGGTGCGCCTTTCTGTTGATAAAAGTGCAAAAAAAGCAAAGAAAATACTTGCCGATGACGGATATGAAATCATAGACCAGGATCTGAACGAGGATGCCGGTTCGTTTTTGAATAGTCTCGGAGATCAGGCTGTATATATGGGGATCAAGCGTACCGCCGATGAGAAAAAAGCCATACGAGATATGAAGACTATGAACATGCTCGGAAAGTATTCTTATACTGATCTGAAAAATGCAATTCAAACTGAAAAAACAAAGGCAAAGAAACTGTACGAAAAGCTCAAGGGTGCACTGAAAGAATACAAAATGAATTATAATAATGGTGATTTTGTAGCAAAACAGTCATATAAGCTTTTGAATTTTATCAGAGAGGATGACAGTGGAAAAACGGTCGGAGATCTGTTTTTGGAGGAAGTAAAAGAAGAAGACCTGATAACCATGCTTGCACAGGGAAGTACACCGGTTGTAGCTGTGATCTTAAAAGAGCTTTCGATGGCGTGCGATGTTGGGAACGCTGACGGCGAGCTGTGGACTGATCGTTTATCTGAGGTTAATTCATATAAAGAAATTCTAAACAGATATGCAAAAGAGATCTATGGTACGGATTCAGTCAAAAGTGATCAAAAAGAACAGGTAGAAAAAATGGTTAAGGCAGACCTTGATGCCCCGGCAAATGTGATCCTTTCGCGTTGGGATGAGATCAGAGGGATGTTTACTGATCTGAAGGATACCGAAGAGATTGAAGAGGAATTGCAGGACAGGGATCAGACTTCGGAGGAGTTTGCGGAGCTCTCGGAGGATATGAATAATGTCACAATAGCGGACTACTTAAAATCGATCAAGTATGGCAAAAAAACTCTATACAGTTATTTTACACTTCCAAAGAGTACATTTGAAAAAGATATCACAAGACTATATCCTTTTGTTTACGCATTGTCTGAAGCGCAAAGGGGAATCATCGAGTATATGGACTTTGATTCGATCTTTCAGGCAGCGATGACGCGCATGGGAGTTCGTGACGGCAAAAAGAATACTGAAAAACAGGCTGAGAAAAAAATGGAGGATATGTACAAGGACCTCAAAGAGGTTTCTCTTTACGAAGGCGTAGACCGCGATATGTATGGAGAAAACGCTGCGATGACATCCCGAGCTACTTCAAAATGGAGTTCCGGAGGAGCAGAGGATGAAAAGATGTCAAAGTTTGAAGGAATGCTGCTGTTTATGGCGGTGTTTACCGGATTTTTTGTGGTTCTTTTCACGGTGGATCAGATTTTGCTTCCTATTATTGTGGAATGGGTAACCGGAATCGATCTCTTGTTTAAAGATAATGTGAAGTTGATATTAAAAAACAAGGCAGTTGTTGTATCATCCATCAAATATTTGGCATTGATTTCAGGCACTTTGTTCCTAATAGTCGGCATATGGGAGTTTGTCAAGTATGTATCAAACAAAATAGAAGAGGCAAATGTAAAACAGCTTCCGATTCCCGAGGTTATGGTTGATTTTGATGTGGAAAACAATGCCGGAAAAAATGTGACATATCATTCTGTGAAGTGGAACAAAATGCGTGTCGAAAAAGGAGAGCTACCGTGGGATCGTGCCGACCGGGCAGACCTAAACGGAGATGCTGCGAAGCAGTGGCTGGCACTCTATACTACCACAGATCCCACGCTGGGTGATCCGATTTTGGCAGACTCCATCATAGCCAAAAAAGGACCTGACGGGAAAAATACTCCGATGGGATATGTACCTTTGACGAATTTTGGTTCCGAAAGCATACAAAACCTCGTAGATGAAAAATATTGCTTCAATGACAATGTCGGTGGGATATGGATGTGCTATCAAAAAGGAAACGCAAACGCTGTGATTGATGATACGGAAGGCGACGCAGAGTATACCGGCTCACATATCGGAGGAAAAAGTGAAATGCTCCTTGCGCTCGGCGGCGGAACTGCAGGACTGATCCTCGGAGTATTTATAGGATTTTTCATCAGGAGAAAAAAGGCAGCATAGTGGATACAAGATATAACAACAATGTGAAAAGCAGGCTCGATGATTGAGTCTGCTTTTTTGTTCATAGGTCACCGAAAAACATCAGTCTTATGGTAACCGTAGTGGACCATGCGAGCGTGAATGCAATCGAAAATGAAAAGTGGGGATTTTTCTCAAGGAGAAGTAGGGGATTATATGTCGCAGTGTGTGTGAAAATGTGCCGCCAGCGGACGAATGGTACGAAATTCGGGATGAACGACAGTTGACATGGCATAAACCAGTTGGTATACTATTTACAGTCAAAGATTCAAAAGCACAATTCCGTGTAAGTGCTTTGAACAATCATAATTCATGTCTCAGGGGCTTAAACTTCTTAATTTTTCCGACCGATTTAGTTGAATCGATAGCTTTTATATGTTATAATCTAAGGAGGAAGCTACATGAACAATGAAAGCAATAATAATTCAGTCGGAACGGTTTACGATGATGTTTTTCGTACAATGGTTACTGACAGTGATGAGTTGATCGTGTCATTTTTGAATGAAATGTTCAACCTCGGAATTAAAAAAGGTTCAAAACTGGTTAGATATCAGAATGAAGTTTTTTTAGCAGATGAATCAAAACGGATTACGGATTCTAATCTTTCAGAACAGGGCAAAAATATATATTATCACGTTGAGTGTGAATCAACAGATGGGGACACGAGCATCCTGTTCCGTATTTTTGAGTATGATTCGGCAATGGCACTTAGGCGTGCGACGTACGAAGACGAAGGATTTGTGATCAAATATCCCATGACAGGTGTGTTGTATTTGCGGGATAGTGGAAAAGCTTCGGACAGCTTAAAAATGATTATTGAATCACCGGATGGAAAAAATCGGATGCCGATTGAAGTTGCAGTAATGAAGGTTGCAGATTATGATTTGATGAGCATTTTTGAAAAAGAGTTATACTTTTTGCTTCCGTTTTATATTTTCAACTATGAAAGAGAATTAGCGAAGGGTATTGACGAAAAGACAGCTGATGAGATCATTGAATGTTTTCAAATGATAAAAGAAAAGCTGGATGCTACAGCAAAAGAAGAAACGATTGACGCGTTCACAAGACAGTTGATTGCGCGTATGATAAACAAAGTTGTAAGTGCAGTTGCGAGAAAACATATCAAAGTAACGAAGGGAGTGGATGAGATTATGGGTGGAAAAGTGCTTGACTATCCGGAAAAACATATACTAAACAGAGGCCGCGAGGAGGGCCGCGAGGAGGGACGCGAGGAAGGACGCGAGGAAGGTGTAAAGTAAAATATACCCTATAAAATGGACGCATCAAGAAGAAGGGTTCCTTAAAAA
>CAMVCQ010000002.1 GCA_947166015.1 uncultured Lachnospiraceae bacterium | reverse complement strand
TAGGTTGACTGCTTTTGTACGAGGAAACTCGCGCTCCGCCGGTATGCGACGAGATTTTCGAGTCGGATACCGCTGCGTGAGTGCAGTAGCGCAAGCGGTTCCGAGTAAAAGCAGTCAACTAAAATCGATTATTTAAATTCATATAATTTATCATGTTGCATTAACTGAATCTCTCATGCAGCCAAAAAGGACCCACGAGAAAAGAAAAACAGGCACCTCCTACGCAGGAAGTGCCCTAAGGTTCGTTCTTTTGGTCATCAATCAAGCCAGTTGGTGCAAAGCACAACCGAAAGTGCAACGAAGATCACTGCACAAACTCTGGTAATCTTAACCAATATCCCTTCTGCAGAACGTCCTTTATTCCTTGTCCAATAAGTATCAGACGCACCGGACAAGGCCCCGAGTCCTGAGTTTTTTCCCTCCTGCATCAAAACAACTATGATCAGAACCACACAAACAACTATATAAGCAATAGTCGCAATCAATTTCCACGTACTCATTTTTCTTTCTTCTCCTTTTCTATATCAATCCTGCTTTTTATTTCTAACGAATTCAGGAATTTTGATTCCGTTTTCCGGCTGTCTCGGCTGAGCCTGCGGCTGACTAATCGGTGACTGCTGTACCGGTGTCTCAGGTTTAACCACATCTCTTCTCACAACGCCCTCGCCCGGTGTCACACTCGGTGTCGGTCTGACAGGCGTCGGTGAAGGTGCTGCAGCTGCAGAATTCCCTGAAAAGCCATTATTCAAAAAGCTCAATCCCGATGAGTGCGGTTTAGCCGCCGACGGCTGTGAAGGTGTTGTACCTTTGTTCAAAAATGCGGGTCTTGCCCCAAAACCGCCCGACGAAAAGATCGATCCGCTCTGTGCTGCCGTAGCAACGGTATTGTCTATCCCTGTTGCTATAACAGTTATCGAAGCCGTATCCTGAGCTGTATCATCATATGTCGATCCAAATATGATATTTGCCTCTTCTCCGGCGAGCTGCTGTACATAAGTCGCAGCCTCATTTGCCTCGATAAGGCTTATATCTCCGGAAATATTCAATATAACGTGTGTTGCACCGTCGATAGTCGTCTCAAGAAGCGGACTGGTGATAGCCTGTTTGACAGCCTCGATAGCTTTGTCATCGCCTCTTCCCGTACCGATTCCGATATGAGCTATGCCCTTGTCCTTCATAACGGTAACAACATCGGCAAAGTCAAGATTGATAAGTGCCGGCGTATTGATAAGGTCTGTGATACCCTGTACACCCTGCTGCAAAACTTCATCAGCCTTGCGAAGTGCCTCAGGCATGGTCGTCCTGCGATCGCATATAGCCAAAAGCTTGTCATTTGGTATCACGATCAATGTATCAACACAGTTTTTCAGCTTATCTATACCGCCAATCGCATTGTTCATGCGCTTTTTGCCTTCAAAACTAAACGGCTTTGTTACGATACCAACCGTAAGCTTGCCCATTTCTTTGGCTATCTCTGCAACGACCGGCGCTGCTCCTGTTCCTGTTCCGCCGCCCATTCCGCAGGTAACAAACACCATATCTGCGTCTCTGACTGCGTCAGCAAGCTCCTCACGGCTCTCCTCAGCTGCTTTTTCTCCAACCTCAGGTACCGCTCCCGCACCGAGTCCTTTTGTAAGCTTCTCGCCAATCTGTATATGAGTAGGCGCTTTGCAGCTTTTCAAAACCTGGCTGTCGGTGTTTACACAAACAAAATCAACACCTCTTATCCCTTCATCTATCATTCTGTTTACGGCATTGTTGCCGGCACCCCCGACTCCAACTACCAGGAGATTTGCTGCAGCCCCGTCTTTTTCGTTCGATTTAATCTCTAACAACGGTGAGTCCTCCTTTTTTCTCATACCTGTTTACACATATAAACATATATTACGATTTTTTTACAAAAAAATCAAGTAAATTTTTAAAAATATTACAGAAATTGTTACAAACTACGAAAAATCGTTACCTTCATTATTTCTGTTTAAAAATGATATTTGCTCCCGGTTTATAGTTTGTAAGGTCGATCTCCCCTGCTCTTTTTGTCTCAACAGCGGTCTTCAGAACATCGGGAAGCACCGACAAAACCTCGTCGTAATCATTTTTCCTGCCCAGGCGGACACTGACCTTGTCAGCCATAAGCGTAGCTTTTCCTTCAGCGTCTATCTCTACCGTATCCCATATGATCTTGTAATACTTGAGCCTGCCGGCGAGGTTTATCATCTGATCGAGCAGCCCCTCACGCCCGGTGGAAAGTGTCTGATACAGTGTGAAGTCCGTGATATCGTCACTTACAAAATACGCTATATCATCTTTGGGCTTATCCGTAGTCTCAAGCACCATTCCTTCTTTATCAAAATATATATAGTGATTGGCGTACTTGACCCCGGCAAGAATTGTTTTTTCGTATAGCTTTACATTCAACGATCTGAACCCCGGAAATGTGATCTCAGACTCCCTGACGTACTCCGGGTCTGTTTTGATACCGAGCTTGTCAAACACAAAGTATGTCAGCATATTTTTTTGCCACCATTTCCCGGTATAGCTTTTCTCGACCTCAGTTGTCGAAAAATAAGTATTCCCCTCGATCGTCACGGTATCTATCAAAAATGTAAACCACAGGATCAGCACGATCACCAGCACTATGCTGCATATTATCGGGATTTTGTATCTGAGTCTAAGTCCTTTCAATTTTACCTCCGGATGCATCTGTATTTGCCGAGATTCCAAGCACGATTCCTATTTCCATCATCAAAAATATCACGGACGAGCCTCCGTAACTGATAAACGGAAGCGGTATACCCGTAGACGGTATCGTATTTGTCACGACTGCTATATTTATGATAGCCTGCGATGCGATATGGATCATAACTCCCGTGCATATAAGCGCCGGGAAAAGGTCTGTGCATCTTGTTGCGATCCTGTAGATACGCCAGCACAAAAGTATGAACATAACTATCACTACCCCCGCGCCCACAAGCCCAAGCTCCTCGCAGATGACAGAGAATATCATATCATTGTAAGGCTCAGGCAAAAACCCAAGCTTTTGCATACTCTCTCCCAGCCCGGAACCAAAAAGCCCTCCGGACGCTATGGCATACAATCCGTGAACTATCTGAAGTCCTTTTGGATGGCCTTCGGGGTTTTTCCAGATCTCTATACGATCCGCCCTGAATGACGAACCTATGTGAAAAACGTACAAATACGCCAAAAATACCATTATCAGCGCAAATATGATGAGCGGAACTTTGTTTTTCACTTCAAGGAAGCACATCCCATACGAAATGATAAATATAACTATCGCGCTCGACAGATCCTGATACGCCACAAGCCCCAAAGGAAGAATGACCGGAACAAAAATCCTGATAAGAGCTTTAGTCGTCGAAAACTTGCGAGGCATTTCATATAAATAATATGCTGTTATTATGATTATTCCTACTTTTGTAAGCTCTGACGGCTGAAACGACAGAAATCCGACTCTGAGCCACCTGTTTGCGCCGTTCAGTCCTCCGCCCTGCAAAAGTACTATGATCTGTAACGAAACACACACTATATATATCAGATTTACGAGTTTCACACGAAGCAGCGGCAATGGCTTGATGAAGTATTTGTAGTTAAACTTCGAAGCAATAAGCAGTCCTATCGTTCCCACCAGCACATTTATCGCCTGTCTTTTCAGGAAATATGTGCTGTCGTCGTTTTTGACCTGGGCAGTGTAAGAACTGGAGCTGTAGATCATAAGCATACCAAATCCAAGCATCACAAAAGTCAGGAGCAAAAGGCTGTAGTCAAAACCGCCCTCTGTTCCTTCTCTTCTTCTGCTTATCCTGTTTCTGCGTCTTTCTACGCGTTCCTGTCTTGTTGCTTCCAATTCAAAGCTCCCCCTCGATCACAATCCCATCGGATGAGACATAAACCCGACCAGACAACATATGATCGTAACTATCGTAAATCCAAAGCAAACCTGAGTTTCCGAAAAACCACTCAGCTCAAAATGATGGTGGATCGGCGCCATCTTGAATATCCTTTTTCCATGTGTGAGCTTGAAATACCCAACCTGAAGCATCACAGAAAGTGCCTCCACAAAATATATCAATCCTACTATCGCAACGATGATCGGGTCTCCCAAAAGCAGCGTCAGCGACGACAACCACCCTCCTATAGCCAGCGATCCCGTATCGCCCATAAACACCTTGGCAGGATGCGAATTGAAAAGCAAAAATCCCATCAAGCTTCCGAAAACCATTCCGTTTATCGGCTCAAGCCCCTGTGCTCCTGTTCTTGTAACAAGTATGAAAAACACAGCAACAACAGCCGTAACGCTTGACGCAAGGCCGTCAAGTCCGTCTGTCAGGTTTGTACCGTTTACTGTTCCCAGCACAAAAATAAACACACAGATCACATACAGCCACACCGGCATTGTAAACGAAGCAGTCGTAAACGGTATGTGAATGATCGCTTCTTTTTTCTCTACAAAGAAAAAGTAAAATATATACCCACCGGTCAGTACAAACTGAAATATGAGCTTTTGGATGACGCTAAGTCCGTCGGACTGCTTTTTTGCAACCTTGATATAGTCATCTATAAATCCGATCACACCAAAGCCTATCGTCATGATGAGCACCGGGATGATCTCCGGGCAGCTCCTGAGATAAAAAAGCGCCGGTACGAGGATGGCCGCAAGTATCGCAAGTCCTCCCATAGTCGGAGTTCCTGTTTTGTTTAAGTGAGACTGTGGTCCGTCCTCTCTCTCGGTCTGTCCGAATTTAAGTCTGCGTAGCACCGGAATAAGCGCAGGCAAGATGACCACTACCAAAACAAATGATAGGATTATCGGAAGGATCTCCCTCAAAAAATCAATTTGCATCGTTGTCATTTTTCTTTTCCTCCTCAGCGTATAGTCCCAAAAACGGCAATACTTTTTTCATAATTCTACTCGCAAACTGCGTTGCATAGGTCGAATGCGCCTGATCGGAGACATTCGGCTCGTCTATTATAACATATATTGCAACCTTTGGATCCTCCATTGGCACAGCACCTATGAATGACACCAGGTATTTGTGCTTGGAAACAGGCCTTTTTTCGGCAGTTCCTGTTTTTCCTCCTATAGAGTAGCCCTTCACGGCTGCGGGTCCCGCGGTACCCTCTTCAACAGTTGCTTTTAAATATTTTCTCAGCTTTGCGCTGGTGTCCGCGGATGTCGTTGTTTTTACGATCAGGGGTTCTTTTTTCTCGAGAACCTCTCCCTCAGAACTCCTTATCTCTTTGACAAGGTGCGGCTGATAGTATTTGCCGCCGTTTATCAGCGAGCAAAAGCCTGACATCATCTGAACCATCGTGACTGTTTGCGTCTGACCGAAGCTTGATGTAGCAAGCTCTACAGGACCTAACGTTTCTTTTGAATGCACAAGACCCGATGTCTCTCCGGGCAGGTCTATACCCGTTCTCTGACCGAAGCCATACAGCTTTGTATAGTTATAAAACTTGTTTTTTCCAAGCTTTGCCACTATGTCCATAAGTCCGACATTGCACGACTGCATCAATATATGCTGGAGATTGAGCGTTCCGTGTCCGGTTCTGACAGCACAGTGGATCTCGGTTCCGCTTACATTTTTCACACCGGAACAGTCCGTCGTGAAATTGTCATTGACGACGTTTTCATCAAGCGCTGCAGCAACTGTAAACGGCTTAAATGTCGACCCGGGCTCATACGCAGAGCCTATACAAAAATTCGACCACATAGTCATCAGAGCCTGTTTTTTGTCTTCCTCCGACATCTCCTCGATATCCTTTTTTTTGTACATCGTTTCAAGCGTACGAGGGTTATTTAAGTCAAATGTCGACTCTGATGCCATGGCGTATATCTCGCCGTTATTTGGATTCATAAGCATCACGCCTACATGCTTTGCGGCTCCTGCATCTGATTTTTTCTGGAACCATTTGATCTGATCCTCCACGACCTGCTGTACATGTGCATCGATCGTTAGGATCACTTCGTTTCCGTCGCGGGCATTTTTCACGGTCCGCTTGAGGTTCATATCTGAGTCGAAATACCCATACTCTCTGCCCGGCACACCGTTTAATTCGGAGTTGTAGTTTTCTTCTATTCCATACGTTCCCTGATCGTCAGAGCCCATAAATCCGATGATGTTGCAACCGACTTTTTTCAGCGGATAGTTTCTCGTATATATCTCTTCGAACCAGACACCGTCTATGTTTTCATTTTCGGACATGTACTTTTTGAAGCTTTCGACATCATCCTCTGAAAGATTTTTCAGCGAATCCACATGCTCATACATAGAGTTCGGTTTATTGGCTATGATCTCCTCAAGCGAGTCTCTCGAAACATTGAATTTGCTTGACAGAGCCTCAACCGTAGCTATATGCATCTGATCGTTGTTGTTCAGCGTCCTCGGCTCGAGAACGAGATTGTACTTTCTGATGCTGACCGCAAGCGTTGTGCCGTTGCAGTCCCTGATCGCACCTCGTTGGAAATTGAGCACCGCGTTCGTATATGACTGTTGTGCGAGCGCAGCCTTACGATACCTGTTTCCATCGTTTTTGTCAAGCACATATATCCTGATGAGCAAAAACAAAAATGCAAAGAAAAAAAGCGCAAAAAAGACGAGTGACCAGATCCTCATCGTTCTGGTAAATCTCTTCTTTTTCGCTCTCTTCCTTCTGACGCGACCGTCTCGCGACTCATATGAAAAATTATTGTTACTCATGTCAATCCTTTTATCAAAGGAGCCTTAATTTGCCGGAATCTCTCCATACTTTTTGATCTCTGTGCTCTTTTTGCGATCATATTTTACGATCTGGCTTTTTTTGACAGGGCTCATTCCAAGCTCTTTTGTAGCCTTTTTATATATGTCGTTTAAGTTCAGAGAATCTTCCAGACGCTCCTTAAGCGAGGTGTTTGCTTTCTCCATCTCAACAACCTCACTTGATAATTTTACCACACTTTTTGACAAATAGGTAGACTGAAAATTTAAATTTAAGTAAATAATTCCCGAAACCATCACCAGAGCGAATGTTGCAAACACCATCAAAACAGTCAGAGGGTTCACTTTTGCGCGGTTTTTGGCCCTTCTTTTCTGCTCTTGTCTGGCCTGCTTCTGTCTCTCGTCTCTCTCCTCATACGAAGGAAGTGGTGCGTATTGTCTTGCAGCCGTTCCGAAAACGTATACATTTCCTCTTTCGTTCATTCAGATGATTCCTCCATTGTTTTTTCAAAAACTCTCAGCTTCGCGCTTCTCGATCTCGCGTTTGTTTCAACCTCTTCCTCGCTTGGTACAACCGGTTTTCTGGTGATGATTTTGCCCTTTGGTTTCCTTCCACAGGTGCATACCGGAAAATCAGGCGGGCAGATGCAAGGGTCTTCTGCCTCTTTGAAGTGTTTTTTCACTATTCTGTCTTCGAGCGAGTGAAATGTGATTATGCAAAGCCTTCCACCCGGCCCGAGCAGCTCTATCATATCATCCAAAGTGTTTTTTAACACATCAAGTTCTCTGTTGCACTCGATCCGCAGCGCCTGGAAAGTTTTTCTGGCAGGATGTCCTTTCTTTCTTCCGGCGCTTGCCGGCATCGAGGCTTTGACTATATCCACAAGTTCCGAGGTCGTCTCAATAGGTCCCCTGAGCCTGGCGCTCACAATTCGTGCAGCAATGCTCCTTGCAAACTTCTCCTCACCATAATGGAACAATACTTTGCTGAGCTCTTCCTCAGAATATGTGTTGACTATATCATATGCACTGATTTTTGCATCCTTATCCATTCTCATGTCGAGAGGCGCATCATTTTGATACGAAAACCCTCTCTCAGCATCATCAAACTGATGTGATGAAACTCCCAGGTCAAGCAGTATCCCGTCTGCTTTTGCTATACCAAGCTCTTTTGCTATGATCTTGATATTTTCATAATTGCTTTTTACTATCGTTACACGCCCGTCGGCGCCCTCATTTTTCTCTATAACGGCTCTGCCTTCCGAAAACCTCATTTTCCGTCCGGGATCAAGTCTTTTTGATGCCGCTTCTATCGCATCCTCGTCCTGATCTATCCCTACGAGCCTTCCGTTTTCTCCAAGCTTTTGAAGTATCAGCGAAGAATGTCCCGCGCCTCCGAGCGTTCCGTCGAAATACGTCCCGTCTTTTTTTATGTCCAGAAGCTCCAACACTTCATCCGCCATAATCGGTATATGATGAAATTCCATGACATTTTTCTCCGATGTCAGAAGCTGAGTCCGTATTCGGACATCCTGTCTGCGATCTCGTCCATATCGCCCGAATCAGTCAATCCCTCGTACTTAGCCTTGCTCCATACTTCAATCTTTGACAGGACTCCGATAAATACCACATCCTTATCGAGTCCGGCTTTTTCCCTAAGCGGTGTCGGTATCAAAGCTCTCCCCTGCTTGTCCACATCGACTGTGGCTGCATTTGCCAAAAACATCCTCTGCAGCGTTCTCGCATCTTTGTTTCCGGGGAGTTTTTCGAGTTTCTCGAGGAAGCTTTGCCACTCATTCATCGGATACGCATACAGGCATCCGTCCATTCCCAAGGTTGCAACAAATGAAGAACCAAGCTCATCTCTGAGCTTCGCCGGAATGATCACTCTTCCTTTTGCGTCGAGCGAATGCTCGTATGTTCCCATAAACATTTGCTGTTCTCCTTATGAATCAGATGTGATTTTCTCTCCACTTCCAACCACTTCACACCACCTGATACCTATTTTACATCAAAAAATGGGATTATGCAACACTTTTTTGGGATTTTTAGCAAAAAAATAGGCCGTCGCATATATATAGCGACGGCTCATGAAAGCAGCACAATATGTAGGGGCTTAGACCACTACCTTTTTGGAGCGTTTTCGCAGGATCACCCAAGCGACGATGCCCGCGATGACAAGTGCCCCCGAGAGCACCTGCGAAACAGCGATGCCGGTGGAGCCTATCTGCAGCTGGTCGGTGCGCAGTCCCTCGATCCATACACGGCCAAGTCCGTAGCCGATAATGTAGATCAAAAATATCTCTCCGTCAGTCTTTTTATGTTTGGTATATACAAGCATACAGATCAGCACAGCCAGATTCCAGACTGATTCATACAAAAACGTCGGGTGCACCTGTATATAGGTCTCCTGACCATTTTTCACGGAGTTTGCGATCATATCATCTGTCACAGTTGACATGTTTACCTGCGATGTTTTCAGTCGCATCGCAAACAAGCTGTCAGTATACTGGCCGAATGCCTCTCTGTTGGTGAAGTTTCCCCAGCGTCCGACCATCTGTCCAAATATCAATCCCACAATCGCCGTGTCGGCAAACAGGAGGAAGTTATATTTTTTGATGCGGCAGTACACAATCGCCGTTATGACAGCAGCTATCACGCCTCCGTATATCGCCAGTCCTCCGCCGCGGATATTGAATATCTGGAGCAGGTCATTTTTGTATATGTCCCACGAAAATATCACATAATACAGTCTCGCGCCGATAAGCGCAAATATGATCCCCCACAGTGCGAAGTCACTGTAGACATTTGGATCCTGGCCGGTGCGTTTGGCCTGCCAGCGCGCAAGCAGGATGCCTCCGATCATGCCGCAGGCGATGATGATCCCATAAAACGCGACGCTAAATCCGAAAACGCTTATGCTTTTTCCAACGTTTCCTAGGTATATCCCCAGATGGGGAAACGCTATATCTGCTGTATTCATAAAAACCTCCATCAGACGTTGAATCTAAACAAAACGACGTCGCCGTCTTTGACGACATACTCCTTGCCCTCCGAGCGCACAAGGCCTTTTTCCTTGGCACCGTTCATGCCGCCGTTTTCAACAAGGTTCTGGTACGAAACAACCTCTGCGCGGATAAATCCCCTCTCGAAGTCGGTGTGGATCTTGCCTGCAGCCTGAGGTGCTTTGGTCCCCTCGGTGATCGTCCAAGCTCTCGTCTCATCAGGTCCCGTAGTGAGGAAACTGATCAAGCCGAGAAGCCTGTAGCTCGCCTTGATCAGCTTCTCAAGGCCGGCTTCCTCTATGCCTAAGTCATCCAAAAACTCTTTTTTCTCTTCGTCGTCAAGCTCTGCTATCTCCTGCTCTATCTGAGCGCAGATAACAAACACCTCCGACTGCTCATTTTTCGCATACTCTCTGACCTTCGCAACCTGAGCATTTGAAGCGCCGTCATCAGCGAGATCCTCCTCTGCGACATTGGCAGCGTAGATGACAGGCTTTGCAGTGAGCAGATTGTACTCTTTGAACCAGGCGATCTCGTCCTCATCTGTGATCTCAAGGTTTTTCGCAAGCTTGTTCTCCTCGAGAAAAGCCTTGACTCTCTGCACAAACTCAAGCTCTTTTTTGAGCTTTTTGTCGTTGTTTGCTCCTCTTGAAACCTTGGCTATCCTTCTGTCGAGTATCTCAATATCGGAAAAAATAAGCTCCAAGTTGATCGTCTCTATATCCCTAAGCGGATCGATGCTTCCGTCCACGTGGACAATATTTGTATCCTCGAAACATCTCACGACGTGAACTATCGCGTCAACCTCTCTGATGTTTGACAAAAACTGGTTTCCAAGTCCCTCACCTTTGGATGCACCCTTTACAAGTCCGGCTATGTCGACAAACTCGATCACTGCCGGAACTTTTTTCGCCGATGAGTGCATCTCCGCCAGTACATCAACCCTCTCATCCGGCACGGCAACCACGCCGACATTGGGATCTATCGTACAAAACGGGTAGTTTGCAGACTCAGCGCCCGCTTTTGTAAGCGAATTAAACAGTGTACTTTTTCCTACATTTGGCAATCCAACTATTCCAAGCTTCAATTTTTCTTCCTCCTATTGATTTATCTTTTTATCGTGACCGGCTTAACCATTTAGCGTTTCTTTGAACGATTTTATGTTTTTCCTGATATCGCCCTTGTAAACAGCGGTTCCTGCAACAAAAATGTCCGCTCCGCAGTCCTTCACCTCGAGGACATTGTCAAGTGTTATCCCTCCGTCGACCTCTATGGTCGTATCAAGATTTCTCTCCCGTATGACATCTCTCAGCTTTGTGATCTTGCAGAATGTATCCTTGATGATCTTTTGTCCGCCGTAGCCGGGATGTACCGTCATCACAAGTACAGTCGACAGTCTATCAAGTATGGGAAGCACGGGATCCACGGGTGTTTCAGGATTGATAGCGACCGCCGGTTTTGCTCCGCAGCGCTCGATCTCATCGATGACCTTGCCTATTTCAGGCATTTCGGATTCGATATGCACGGTGATCCCGTCCGCTCCGGCTTCTGCGAATTTTTCAATATACTCATACGGCTTTGTGATCATCAAATGAACATCGAAAAACAGATCTGTATGACTCCTAAGACCACTCACCACCGGTATACCGTACGAAATGTTTGGTACAAAAACTCCGTCCATCACATCGATATGGATCCAGTCGGCTCCCGCCGCCGTTGTTTTTTTGATCGCGTCTCCAAGGTTTGCAACATCCGCCGATAGAATAGACGGACTGAGTAAATAACTCATCTTGAACTCCTTCCGGACCTGACGGCCCTGTTATTTGCTTCTTCAAACATCTGTATGTATGATCTGTATCTGCTGTCGGCTATCACGGGTTCGTCCGTATCGAGAGTTTTTCTGACCTCGCAGTCCGGCTCGTGAATATGCGTGCAGCCCAAAAACCTGCATTTTCCCTCATAGGGTTCAAATTCCGGGATATAGTAGCGAAGCTCCTCCGGAAGCATATCCGGCAGCTCGACAGAGCTGAATCCCGGTGTATCAAGTATGTATGTATCTTTTTCCACAAAAAAAAGCTCCGTGTGCCTGGTCGTGTGCTTACCTCGTTTGGTTTTCCGGCTGACCTCACCGACTTCAGGCTTGAAATCCGGTACGATATGCCCAACTAGCGAGGATTTCCCAACTCCGGAAGGCCCTGCAAGCACAGTCGTCTTTCCTTTCAGCACTTCTCTCACGGAGGATATTCCCGATTTGTCGTTGTTGCTTATGACAAGGATGTCCTTTGAACAATTTTTGTATATATTCTTTAATTCTTCGCAATACTCATCGTCAACCAGATCGGATTTTGAAAAGCAGATGACTGTTTCCACCGAATTATACTCCATCGAGATCAAAAACCTGTCGAGAAGTCCCGGATTCGGGTCAGGTCTGTGAAGCGAAAAAATAACCATCGCCTGATCTACATTGGCAACGGCCGGCCTTATCAAAAGATTTGTTCTTTCGGATATATCATCGATATTTCCGACAAGCTTTTCCTCATCTATGACCGAAATCTCAACATCGTCCCCGACAAGAGGCTTTATTCCTTCTTTCCTAAATATCCCTCTCGCCTTGCACTCGTATATACGCTCGTCGTCGGCGACTACATAATAGAAGCCGCCGACGCCGCGAATGATCTTTCCTCTCATAGCTTATGCCTTGACACGCTTGAAGCTTATCGAGTAAGTAGCTACCTTCGCGTCATTTTTGTATACTATGACAGAGCCTTTGTTTGCGCTCTTTCCTGTTACATTGAGCGTGTATGGGAAGTCATCGTACTCAAGAGTAGTGGTCTCGATAGTCGAGGTCGCACCGTCCTGTTTGAGCACAAACCTTACAGTTGCCGGATCGTCCGTATCGAAATCAAAAATGTTCTCGATGGTCACAGATCCTTTGTATGTGTAGCTCGGTTCCGGTCCGTTACTGATGGTAACGCTTACCGAACTTCCCTGCTTAACCTTGTTTCCTGCAGCAGGTGACTGGATGCATACCTCACCTTTGCTGTACGATGACGAGTACGCCTTGGTAACATTGCCAAGTTTCAGTCCTACATTTGCAAGAGCTGATTTTGCCTCTCCTCTGGTAAGTCCGAGAAGTGACGGAATCTCAACTTCTTTGTTCTCTTTTCCTTTGCTGATGTGAAGTGTGATCGTCGATCCCGCAGCAACCTTTTCTCCGCTCTTCGGATCCGTAGACGCTACCTTGCCCTGCTCTACGGTGTCGCTGTATACGTCTTCACCTCTTGTAACCTTGTATCCGGCTGCTGTCAGGTCAGCTGTTGCCTCCTGCTCGGTCTCGCCGATGACTGATATAAGTCCTGCTTCAGCACCGCCGGTACTGATGTACAGAGTGATATCTCCGCCTTCTTTTATCGTCTGGCCTGCCTCAGGGTTTGTTCCTATAGCATAGCCTTTTTGAACCTGAGCATCCTCTTTGTTTTCTATGGTAACCTTGAGTCCCTGGTCCTCGAGAAGCTTAAGCGCAACATCCTGACTTTCGTTGAACACATCAGGAACAAGTATCTGTCCGTCAGGTATGGACGCCGGGTCAACTGTTGCCGTAGGCGCCGGTGAAGCGGTCGCATTTGCCTCATCATTGCTCGATCCCCAGAATCCTACAAACTTTCCGATAAGGAACACAAGTATGATAAATATAACTACTGCAACAGCAATACTTCCGATGATCAACGCTTTTTCAAGCTTCGGATCCACATCTCCCTCATCCTCTTCCTCCGGTTCCTCGGGAGGCATTGTGGACTGAAGTGGCTGAGACTGATGTGTATTGGCTGCTTTTATCGCGTCAACATCATTGTTCGAAATAAAGATCGTATCATTGCTTGCAAATCCTGCATTTATGATACCATACTCTCCTGACGGATCCTGTAGGAACATTTTTAGGTCTGCGATAAGGTCTGCAACAGTCGGGTATCTGAGATCCGTCTTTTTTTGCATACACTTTGCAACGATGTTGCTGAGCCCCCTCGGGATCGTGGCATCGATGGCAGCGAGCGGTGTTGCATCCTCCTGGATATGTGCAAGTGCTACCGCAACTGCGCTTTCGCCCGTAAACGGCAGTGTTCCCGAAAGCATCTCATACATGGATACACCCAGAGAATAAATATCACTTTTTTCATCCGAGAATCCGCCCCTTGCCTGCTCCGGTGAAATATAGTGCACCGATCCCATCGCATTGGCCGTGATAGTATTGGAGCTGGCTGCTTTTGCGATACCAAAGTCGGAAACCTTTGCAGTGCCGTCCCTGGATATAAGGATGTTTTGCGGTTTTATATCCCTGTGGATGATATTGTTTGAATGCGCTGCATCAAGACCGCCGGCGATCTGAAGTGCGATACCGACAGCTTCCTTGACAGTGAGCTTTCCTTTTTGATCTATATATCTTTTTAACGTGATACCGTCGACATACTCCATGACGATATAGTGCATGCCCTCTTCCTCACCTACATCGTAGACACTCACGATGTTCGGATGAGTGATGGCTGCTACCGCCTGAGCCTCCTGTCTGAATTTGGATACAAATTTGGTATCCTCGCTGTATTCATTTTTAAGGACTTTGAGTGCGACATACCTTCCGAGCCTGTGATCCTTGGCACGGTATACGTCTGCCATTCCTCCTGTTCCTACTTTTTCCACTATCTCATATCTGTTTCCTATGAGACTTCCGATACTTACAATCATACTTTTCCTCCCAAATTAATCTATCCTTACAAGCACTACACTTATGTTGTCCTTACCGCCGGCTTCATTTGCCGAATCCACAAGCGTTTTGCACATTGATTTCAAATCCTTTTCCTCAGAGATGATTTTTTCGATTTCCCTGTCATCAAGCATGTTTGACAAGCCGTCAGAGCAAAGCAAAAATACATCACCCTCGTTCACCTCGATCTCGAAGCAGTCCGGAACAGGTTCATCCGCCGTTCCCAGAGCCCTTGTGATGATGTTTTTGTTCGGATGCGTTCGCATCTGCTCTTTTCCGATCTCTCCGTTTTGTACCATTTCCTCTACGAGAGAATGATCAACAGTTATCTGTCTCAAGCCGTCTCTCATCAGGTACAAACGAGAATCCCCGATATTTACGATGTAGGCCGTGCCCTGATCTATCGTCATACCGACAAGAGTCGTACCCATCCCGCTGTAGCCGGGGTCTTCCTTTGATTTTGCTATGATAGCACTGTTGGCATACGAAACAGCTGCCTCAAGTGCGCTCACAGGCGTCCGTTTGTCTGATTTTTTGAGTGCGTTCACAAACTCCTCTATGCAGGTTTTCGACGCAAGATCACCTGCATTGTGACCGCCCATTCCATCAGCCACCAAAAACAGATTGGAGAACAGACCAACAGAAGCATCTTCACAAAAGACGCTATCCTGATTGTTCTCACGGGATCTGCCGACGTCCGTCATGGAAAATGATTCCACAGTCTCACCTCCTAAGCTTTATTTGAAAAATGGTTGCTATCCGATCATTTTTTTCCTGAGCTGACCGCATGCGGCATCAATGCCGCTTCCCATTTCCCTTCTTATAGTAACATTTATTCCGTATTTTTCAAGTATTTTTTTGAATATAACTATTGTTTTTTCACCCGACCTGCCATAAATACGCTCTTTTACGGGGTTTAAAGGGATCAAATTTATATGTACCGGGCAACCCGAATCGCGCATTTTTAATGCAAGTGCGGCTAATTTTTCTGCGTGGCTTGCGTGATCGTTGACTCCCTGGATCATGCTGTACTCCCATGTGATCCTCCTGCCGGTCTTGGAAAAATACTCCCTGCAGGCATCCAAAACCTCTGAGAGCGGGTGCGACGCCGTTATGGGCATGATTTTTCTCCGAAGCTCATCATCGGGCGCGTGCAGGCTGAGTGCAAGCGTTATGGGCAGGCGCTCATCTGCAAGCTTTCTGATACCGTACTCGAGTCCGCAGGTTGAGACCGATATCCCTCTGGCGCTTAGGTTTCTGCCTTTTTCGGATGTGATTATCCGTATGAACGAGAGCAGGTTGTCATAGTTGTCAAAAGGCTCTCCCATCCCCATAACTATGATATGAGATATATGCCCTCCGCTCTCTCCGTAGTGCTCTGCCTCCACATCATAAACCTGAGAAATGATCTCCCCCGGCGTGAGGTTTCTGGTGAGGCCGTCTATAGTCGATGCGCAAAATGAACATCCCATCCGGCACCCCACCTGAGACGAAACACAGAGACTGTCTCCGGCCTTGTACCTCATCCAGACACATTCTATGCACTCGCCATCCTGTAATGAAAAAAGGTACTTTTCGGCATTTCTGTCATCAGACACCTGCTTGTACTGATGTCTAAGCGGATCTAAAATGTATTCTTCTTTTAATTTTTCTCTCATTTCGAGAGGCAGATTTGTCATACGGTCTATATCACAAACACGTTTTCTGTGTATCCATTCAAAGAGCTGTTTGCCACGAAACGGCTTTTCATTCATAGCTTTTACTATGGCAAAACAGTCGTCTTCACTCAAACTCCTCAGATCTCTTTTCACTCTATCCTCCAATTTTTCGGAACCGTGATGCTATGTCAAAAATCGCCTGCTTATCAGATAAACGTCTATCAAATCAGCGTTTCTATAATTCAAAACAACCACTCACCCGGGCTTTCGCAGCCTCGCAACAAAAAATCCATCCATCTCCATAAGCCCCGGAAGCACAAGCAGTCTGCCTGTTTTCGTCTGTGAATTGGTAAGTCCTGCAGGTAAGTACTCGTCCAGACTCTCAGGTATCAGACCGAAACTCTCGATCAGGTAGTCTACGTTTTTGTCATTCTCGTCGGGATTGATCGTACAGGTGCTGTAGATCATCACTCCGCCGGGCTTCAGCATTTTTACGGATGCGGCCGCAATCTCCCGCTGTATAGGTATCAGTTCTTTTGCATTCTCCATGCATCTGAACTTGAGCTCCGGCTTTCTTCTGAGGATCCCAACGCCTGAGCAAGGTACATCCAAAAGAACTACATCCGCTTTTTCGGTCCATTTTTCATCGACTTTTCTTCCGTCAAAAACCTTGCATTCATAGTTCTCATACGGATATCTCGACAGGTTTTCTTTTATCCTTGCAAGCTTGTCATCGCTTACATCCCTGACGCTCACAAATCCCGTCCCCGCAAGCCGCATAAGTGCGTGAACGCTTTTGCCACCGGGCGCTCCACAGACATCCACAACCGTATTTCCGGAGCGTATGCCTGATACTGCGACCGGGAGCATCGAACTCTCATCCTGGATGTAGAACTCTCCTGCATCATACCCCGGCAGGCTTTTGATATCAGTCGCTCCACGAATGATGACAGCTTCATCAAAGTATCTGCCTTTTTCTATGCTTAAGCCATTCGTGCAGCTTTCAAGCTTTGTTATATAATCGCTCACGCTTATGCGAGAGCTGTCTATATGCAGTGTAACTTCGCCTTTTTTCTCCAAAAATGCCCCGGCGACCTTGGCTGCAGTTTTCTTTCCATAGGCGGAATTCAGCATATTCCAGAGATCTATCGGCATGCTAAGTCTTTCATTTTGATTTAACTTTTCAAAAACATCCACGCCGTTTTCGATATCGCGCAAAAATGTTCTGATATTCGCATTTATATAAGATTTCTTTTTTTCTCTGTTCTTGATACACTTCTTTGCGGCAAGCTCTACTATTTCATTTGCAGTGGCGTATCCCGGTATCGAATCCGCAAACAATATCTCATAGAAAGCCATCAGAAGGCATATCCTCACATCGGAGTCAAGCTTTTGTATTGGCTTTTGGGTGTATTGTTCTATGATCGCACCGAGCATCACGGCGTACTCTATGGTGCCGTAACTCAGCCTTTTGATAGCCGCTATCCGCTCGCTGTCTACCCCCTCGATCTCATCGTGAAACCGCTCATCAGACTTTTTTCCGTCCTCGAGCACCGAGTAGACTATATCATATACGCGCTCTCTCACTGCGAATTCATCCTCTCGCCGACGCTTAAGTGATTACCGTTCAAAAAGCTCGCTGCATCCATTCTTTTTTTGCCCTCGAGCTGTACCTCTTTTACCTTCAGTATACCTTCTCCGGTCTGTATGCAAAAGTATTTTTTTGTAACCTCGCATACCGTTCCCGGCTCGTACTCGGTTTGTCCTTCCACTACTTCAGCAGCAAAAAGCTTCAGCGTTTTTCTTCCAAAGTGCGTAAACGCACCGGGCCAAGCACTCAATCCCCTTATATATCTCTCGATCTTTGTTGCTTCCCAGGACAGGTCTATCTCTCCCATCTCTTTTTTCAAAAGCTTTGCGTAAGTGCTTTCCTCATTGTTTTGCTTTTGCGCAACGATAGTTCCGCTTTCCAGTCCGTCAAGCGTTTTGAGCAGCAACTCGCTCCCAAGCGGAGCCATTTTGTCGTGCAGAGTCTCATCCGTTTCATCATCTGCGATCTCGATTTCCTCCTGCATAAGCATATCGCCGGTGTCGAGCCCAGCATCCATCTGCATTGTAGTGATACCTGTTTTTTTGTCTCCGGAAAGGATAGCCCACTGCATAGGCGCCGCACCTCTCCACCTCGGAAGAAGTGAAGCGTGGACATTTACACAGCCGTATTTCGGGATATCAAGGATCTCCTGAGACAGTATCTGACCGAATGCTATCACTACGATCACATCGCAGTCGATGCTTTTAAGCGTCTTTACAAAAGCTTCATCCTTGACTCTTTCCGGTGTATATACATCGATACCGTTTTCGATCGCATATTCCTTGACAGGAGTGAACTTAAGCTTTCCGCTTCGTCCCCTGGCCTTGTCAGGCTGAGTTACGACCGCTTTCACCGTATGCTTTTCCGATTTCACGAGGCCCTCAAGGACCGGTATCGAAAAATCGGGAGTTCCCATAAAAATAACGTTCAATCTTTGAGTCCTTCTCTTTCCATAACCTCTTTGACTTCATCGGAATTATACAGCTTTCCGTTTTCCGCCTTTGAAACATACACCTGACCACTCAAATGGTCTATCTCATGCACAAGAGCCCTTGCCAAAAGCCCCTCGCCCTCGTATATGACCTCGTTCATATCAGCGTCCAAAGCCTTTACCTTCACATGCGAAGGTCTGGTGACGATCCCTACTTTGTCCGGAACGCTCAGGCACCCTTCAAGTCCGCGCTGCTCACCGTCCTGCTCAATCACCTCGGGATTGATCATTACTATAGGCTGAGTATGCTCCTCAGTGATATCAACCACGGCGATCTTTTTCAAAATCCCTACCTGTGGCGCTGCAAGTCCTACTCCGTCAGCGTCATACATCGTATCAAACATATCTTCAATAAGTATCCTGATCTTATCAGTCACCTCAGTAACTTCTTTACATTTTTTCTCAAGGATCGGATCCCCGTATTCTCTGATGTTTCGAATAGCCATTATCGCATTCTCCTTCGCAAAAATTAAATTCTTTTATAATTTGCTCGACAGTCAGCAAGCGTTTTTTCGTTAATCATCATTTCTGATATCTGATGAATCAAGCTTGTTATCTCTTCATCGCTCTCGCTTTTTACATATATAAACCGCCTGTAATAATCTTTTATCTTGGATATGCCTGCGTCGGACGGCCCGACCACCGATGTGCTTTCAGCTACTGATTTCCCAATGCTTTCGACTATTTTTTCTGCGCCTTTTTCCACTTCGTTTTCGATTTTTGACACCACCGACAGCTCGAGCATTTTTCTGTAAGGCGGATAGTCGAGCATTTTTCTGAAAATCAACTCTTTTTCATAAAAATGTTCCGGTTCTCCTGTGCGCACCGCTTCTATGCAATACTCATCAGGCCTGTATGTCTGTATCACAAACTCTCCCTGAGAGCTTATCCTGCCCGCGCGCCCTCCTGCCTGAGTCAAAAGCTGATAGGTTTTTTCGGCCGAGGTGAAGTCTCCCTCGTGCATGCTCAGATCCGCAGCGATCGCTCCGACAAGCGTAACCCCCGAAATATCGTGCCCTTTCACTATCATCTGCGTGCCAACCAGTATATCGGCCTCGCCCTCTCGAAACGGCGAAAGCACTTTTTCGTGACCATTTTTGTTTTTGGTCGTGTCGGCATCCATCCGAAGGACCCTGGCATTTGGAAATTCTTTTTTGACAAGCTCGTAAACCTTTTCGGTCCCAAGCCCAAATGCTGCTATATACGGCGATCCGCACTCCGGACATTTTTTCGGCATCTCTGACTCGCATCCGCAATAATGGCAAACCAGCCTGTCAGCTTTTCCATACCTCAGATGCGCCTTCATCGAGACATCACAATGATTGCATTTTATCACATATCCGCAGCTTCTGCAAGAAACAAATCCTGCATATCCTCTTCTGTTGATAAAAAGCATCGATTGTTCGCCTTTTTGCAGCCTGTCTTCAAGCTTTTGTTTCAACAGTCTCGAGAAAACGGAGTGGTTTTTTTCTTTTAATTCCTGCCTGAGATCCACCACATGGACCTTGGGCATCATGATCCCCGTCGCCCTGTTTTTGAGCTCCAAAAGCTCATATCTGCCCTCCTTCGCCTCAAGATAAGTCGAGACCGATGGCGTGGCACTGCCAAAAACAATGGCGGCATTCTCAACTCTGGCGCGCTCAAGCGCGACCTCTTTGGCATCGTAGCACGGCGTCTGCTCGCTTTTGTAGCTGTTTTCGTGCTCCTCATCTATGATTATCAACCCCAGTCTCTCAAAAGGGGCAAAAATAGCCGATCTGGCGCCGATCAACACATCTATATCGCCATTCAAAGCCCTTTGGTACTGATCATACCTCTCACCCGCGGAAAGTCTCGAGTGAACCACCGAGACCCTGTCTCCGAACGCAGCCGCAAGCCTGTTTGCCGTCTGATGTGCCAACGCTATTTCCGGGATAAGCACTATCGCCTGCATCCCCTGCGACACCACGTGCTTCAGTATATGTATGTAAACCTCGGTTTTCCCGGACCCCGTCACGCCGTAGAGCAGATATTTATTAAAAATGCCCGCATCGACATCATCACAAACCCTGCCGACCGCAGTTTGCTGTTCAGCGTTTAACTCAGCAACGGCATCCTTTGAAGCTTTTTTCACCTCGTCAGGTCTTCTGTAGACGAGTTCATCTGAAACCGCTATGACTCCGTCCTTGACCAGCGAATCGACCACATTTTTGGTGGTCTTGTACTTTTTTGCGGCTTCCGTAAATGATACAGGTTTTCCCTCATCCAACATCCCCCGTATCAGTCTCGCCTTGGCCACATAGTGCTTTTTTTCACAAAGCGCAAGGTACTCCTGCACCTCAGCTTTGCTCATAATAAAATTAAGCCAGTGATTTTCCACCGACTTAATCCTTTGACGTATCGGTAAAACAGTCTGTATCGCCTGATTCATACTTCCGCCGTAGCGATGGTGTATAAATCCCGCAATCCCCAATAGTCTTCCCTGTGCAGGCACTTCCCTGTCTGCGATACCCGAGATTGATTTGAGCTTGGATGCATCGAAATCACTCGAGTTTTTGATACTTATCACATATCCTGTTATTTCACGATTACCTCTGCCAAAAGGGATTTTCACCGCGCTTCCGGGAATGATCTGCCCCGACAGTTCATCAGGTATCAGATAATCAAACCCTTTGTCAAGAGAACCCGCCGAAATATCCACGATTATCGTAGCTATTTTTCCAAGATTGTTCTCAGTCAAAGTCCATACCTCTTTTCCGTCGTCAGATAACCGCTTTTACGACATCATCAAGGTGCATCCCTCTGGATGCCTTCATGATCACCCAGTCTTCTTCCTTAAGGTCATTTTTCAGTGCCTTGATAAGGCTGAAATTGTCATCATATCCATAACACTCGATATCACTGTTTTCCTGCAGAAATCTGATGATCTCTTTTGATTCTTTTCCTACGCAGTACACAGTGTCGAGTCTTCTTCCGGCTTTTGCTTCGTTTACTATATACGCTCCGATGCTCTTGTGAAGCTCTGCAGACATTTCTCCAAGCTCGAGAACATCACCCAAAACCGCAATCCTTCGGCCATTTCCCTCATGTGAAAAAAGCGCTCTCAGATTGCTCCTGATCGAGTCAGGACTCGCATTGTAGGTATCGTCTATGATATGCATACCTTTTGTATGATGTATCTCACCTCGCATCGAAAGCGGCTCGTACTCACCCACGGCTTTTGCCGCATCCTCCAGCGACACGCCAAGTATCCTTCCGACAGCTATGGCAACTACAGCATTTGTGACATTGTGATCTCCCATCACGGCCAGGCTTACATCTATCTGCTCATCTCCATGATGATACGTGAATTTTTCCCGACCGTTTTCGACACTGATATCCGATGCATAGCTGGAAATCTGGGACATATCGGTTTTGATGTCATCTTTTATCCCATAAAATGAAACTCTGCACTCACCTTTGCAGCAATCATAAGGAAGATTGGTCCTGATAAGATCGTACAGATCTCCGTTCGCACAGGCAAAAATTCTCCCGTCGTCACCAAACTCTTTTATGATCCGTCCTTTTTGAGCGCAGATATTTTCTCTTGTTTTGAAGTTTCCTATGTGAGCCAGTCCGATATTGGTAATGACTGCCGAAGACGGCTTTGCGACCTCCACAAGCGCATCCATCTCGTCAAAAAGGCTCACTCCCATCTCGAGCACCGCAACCTCTGTATCCTCTTCAATGTGAAAAACCATCAAAGGAAGCCCTATCTGGGAATTTAGATTTTTATACGTTATAAGTGTGTTGTATTTTTTTGACAGGACAGTTCCTATCATCTCTTTTGTGGATGTTTTTCCGACGCTTCCCGTCACGCCGACAACAGGGATATCGAACTGATCTCTGTACCATCCTGCAAGCATCTGAAGCGCTTTGATGGTGTCCTCGACCAAAACGCAGGCGCCTTTGCCCTCCTCGATGTTTTCCTCTGACGAAAGAACACAGGTAGCTCCCGCCGCCAAAACATCCGGGATGTAGCAATGAGCATCGACCTTCGCGCCTATGATCGGTACAAAAAGGTCACCCTCTTTTGCCTGTCTTGAATCATGCACAACTCCCGTCACTTTTGCATCCGGGTCGCCGAAAAGCAGTCTGCCGTTCGTGGCTTTTACAATCTCATCTATTGTGATAGGTTTCATTATGTATCCCCCGTAAACCGTCCGATCTCAGGGACTCACTTCAAGCGATCCCCATAAAAATGTCCCGATCGTTTCCGATCAGACCACATCAGACATATCGTATTTGCCCGGCCCTTTTCCCTCAAGGAATTTGGCACAAGCGATCGCTCCCTTGCCGAAAACAGCCTTGCTGTAGGCTCTGTGAGAAAACGTGATAACCTCATCCTCACCGGCAAATATCACGTCGTGATCTCCCACGATAGTACCGCCTCTGACAGCAGAGATACCGAGCTCTTTTTTGGCTCTTTTTTCCCTCCTCTGTGATCTGTCATAGATGAACTCATACGCACCGCCAGCTGCTTCGTTTATACTCTCTGCAAGCGCAAGAGCGGTTCCCGAAGGCGCATCCACTTTTTGATTGTGATGCTTTTCAACTATCTCGATATCATACCCCTCTTTTGAAAGGATCTTGGTCGCCTCTTTCAAAAGCTTGGTTATGACATTTATTCCTATGGAATAGTTTGCTGACTTCATGATGGCCGTTTTTTTGGAGCTCTCATCGATGTCAGCAAGCTGCTCATCAGTGTATCCCGTAGTACACAAAACAGCCGGAAGCTGTCTTTCCTCACAATAATTCAAAATATCGGCAAGGAGCTCAGGACGCGAAAAATCTATAAGCGCATCCGCTTCAATGTTGCAATCCTCGATATTTGCAAAAATAGGATATCCCGCGTCCTTGTTTGGAACTATATCTACTCCGGCAACTATTTTTGCTGAATCATCCTCAGCGACGAGCCTTGTGATAGTTCTTCCCATAGCGCCGCTGCATCCACATAGAATTATTTTTGTCATTTTTATCACCATTCCCATATTTTACATTATTACGCGAGCTTGATACCTGCTTTTTCCATCTCAGAAGCAAGAACTTTTGCGTGGGCGTCCTCCATCTCGGTAAGCGGAAGCCTGAGACTTCCGACATCGAGCCCCATCAGATTCATAGCTTTTTTGACAGGTATAGGATTTACTTCCATAAACAGCGCTTTGATCAGATCGTAGTATTTGAGCTGCATAGACGCTGCTTTTTTGTAATCTCCCTCAAGGCAGGCAGCAACCATCTCGTGCGTCTCTTTCGGAATAATGTTCGAGAGCACCGAAATAACGCCTTTGCCGCCCAGTGACATCAAAGGAACAACAATATCATCGTTACCTGAGTACACATCAACGCCTCCGTCCGACAGACTGAGAACCTTGGCAGTCTCGGAAAGGTCGCCGATAGCATCCTTTACTCCAACGATGTTGTCAACATTTTTCCAAAGGTCAACTATCGTCTCTGCCTCAATTTTTACTCCGGTTCTGCCCGGGATATTGTAAAGGATGATAGGAAGCTTGGTCTGAGCCGCTATCGCAGAAAAATGACCTTTCAGTCCCTGCTGCGTAGCTTTGTTGTAGTACGGTGTGACTACCAAAAGTGCGTCAGCCCCGCATTTTTCCGCATCCTTTGTGAGCTCGATAGCTGTCGCAGTCGAGTTTGAGCCCGTTCCCGCGATCACCGGAATCCTTCCGGCCACCTTTTCACAGGTGAATTTGATACAATTTATATGCTCCTCTTCTGAGAGCGTCGAGGCCTCGCCCGTAGTGCCACAGCTTATGATGGCATCGGTTCCGCCCTCGATCTGCATCTCAAGGATCTCTTCAAGCTTTTCGTAATTGACGCTTCCGTCCTGATTCATCGGTGTTACAAGTGCAACACCTGCTCCTTCAAAAATTGACATGGCTACCTCCAAATACTGATTTTATATTTTTTCCGGTTTATCATTCTTTTTTAGAACCACACGCTCAAAAACCGGTTTTATACATAGCAACTGATCACTGCAGATCGTCTTTTTTGAGCTGTATCTCGCTTACCACATTGACATACGGGAAAAGCTCCTCCGGAAGGACATTTCCGGTGATGTAGAGCCTTTTGTAGTCGCCCTCCATCGTGAGTAACTCCTTGATCTGATCCAGATCGAGTATCCCCAGGTCCAAAAGCCCCAGAAGCTCATCAAGCACGATCACCGCGCTCTCTCCGGTCTCTATCACCTTTCTGGCATAATTAAAGCCATTTAGGATATTGATCTTTTCTTCTTCCTTTTCCTCGATCGTCAGATCTCTGTAGTACGATTCCGACTTGTCAAATCTAAAAATCTTCACATCGGGCTCAAGTTTTTCGATAAGTCTGAACTCATCGGCGTTTTTTCCTTTGAGAAACTGTATTATCGTAACCGTTTCGCCCTCTTCCACACCTCTTAGTGCCTGTCCCACGGCTGCCGATGTTTTCCCCTTTCCGGTGCCGTAAAAGGCGTGTATGAACTGTGTTTTCATGAGTCTTTCCTCTCTCCTCTTTTGAAACCTCCGACTCGGTCGGCTCAATCACTAAAATACGAATTTATATTATAACAGATTGCACTGTTTTTTTCAAGTCCATAGTTTGTTTTTGTTTTTCTGCGCGGTTATAGAAAAATGCTCCGACAAACGCCGAGTTCACGGGCTTTTGCGATGTGACGGCAGCTATATGGTCTTCAGCACCTTGAGCACTCCGTCATCAAGCATCTCACCGCACACCTCATTGGCGGCAAGCTTCACCTCTTCGCGGGCATTTTTCACGGCGTACGAGGTCCCGGCGTAAGCAAACATCTCGATATCATTTTCGTTGTCACCAAAAATGACCGTCTCGTCTTTTGTGACATTTAGATAATCCTGCAAAAATGCTACGGCGTTTCCTTTGCCTGATTGCATCGATACGCAGTCGAGCCACTGTTTTCCGGCAAGGATCGTTTTTACTCTTTTTTCCCATTTCGGCCTAAACGAATCTTTTGTCAGTTCCTCAGCAGCATCCTTGTGGTAGAGCGATACCTTGGTGACATCGTCATCAACGCCTGCTTCAAGGTCTCCTACGGCCTCTATATCGAACCCGTATCCATTTACAAGCCATCTGTACAGCTCGCTGTCTCTGCTCCTGCAGTATGACTGCTTAAGTCCGGCAACCATAATGTCGAGCTGAGGGATTTTTTTCGCATCGTGTATGATCTCAATGACGGTTTCAGGATCCAAAACCTGCTTGTACAGGACATTTCTGTCACCGTCGCAGATGTAGCCCCCGCCCTCACAGGCGAAGTAGATTTTGTCAGCAACAGGTCTCATAAGCTTGTACATACTCATAAACTGTCTCCCGCTGCAGGCAACAAAACGAACGCCTTTATCACAAAGGCGTTCAATCTGACGGAAATATTCTTCATTTAAAGCACCCTCGCCACTTCCGTCGGGAACGAGGGTGCCGTCAATATCAGAAATTACAAGCTTGATCATATCAGTTGTTGATGAGTTTATCCTCATTGCTCCAGCTGTACAATTTACGGATGCTCTCTCCGACTACCTCTGAAGGATGCTCAGATGCTTTTTTGCGCATAGCATTGAAGTGAACCTGTCCGCCTGCTGAAGACATATCGAGAAGGAAGTCTTTTGCAAATGTTCCGTCCTGAATGTCTGCAAGGACTTTTTTCATAGCCTTCTTTGTATCCTCTGTGATGATTTTCGGTCCTGTGACATAGTCACCGTACTCAGCTGTATTTGAGATAGAGTATCTCATTCCTGCGAATCCGCTCTGGTAGATAAGGTCTACGATAAGCTTCATCTCGTGGATACACTCAAAGTAGGCATTTCTCGGATCATATCCTGCCTCAACAAGTGTCTCAAAGCCTGCCTGCATAAGTGCACAAACACCACCGCAGAGCACTGCCTGCTCACCGAAAAGGTCTGTCTCTGTCTCTGTACGGAATGTTGTCTCAAGAACTCCGGCTCTTGCTCCACCGATTGCAAGTGCGTATGCAAGTGCTTTTTCCTGAGCTTTTCCTGTTGCATCCTGATGTACTGCGATAAGGCAAGGTGTACCTTTTCCTGCCTGATACTCGCTTCTGACAGTGTGTCCCGGTGCCTTCGGTGCGATCATTGTTACATCGACATCTGCCGGCGGAACGATCTGTCCGAAATGGATATTGAAACCGTGTGAGAACATAAGCATATTGCCTGCCTCAAGGTTTGGCTCGATTGACTCTTTGTAGAGTGCAGCCTGTTTCTCATCGTTGATAAGGATCATGATGATGTCTGCTTTTTTTGCAGCCTCTGCTGCCGTGAACACCTGGAAGCCCTGCTCCTCGGCACGTTTCCATGACTTAGATCCCTCATAGAGTCCGATGATGACATTGCATCCTGATTCTTTTGCGTTGAGCGCCTGTGCGTGACCCTGGCTACCGTAACCTATCACGGCGATTGTCTGTCCGTCAATTGCTGAAAGATTGCAGTCGCTTTCATAAAAGATTTTTGCGTCTGACATTGTGATACCTCCTAAGATATTAAAAAATAATTTAATTTATAGCCTTTCCGGATAACCGGAATTGGTTAACTTATTGTTCCTGAGATTCCGGGTTTACTGCTTTCACTCGGACAGCGTTTGCACTTATTCTCGCCGTAGCGGTATGGAGTTTGAAAATACCAAACTCTCATACCGACGGCTGCGAACTATCCTCGTTTGAAAGCAGTAAACTCCAGAATCTACTACAAAACTAAATAATATATCCTTATACTTGATCAACCCCTAGCCAATCCGGATATACCGGTTCTGACTAATTCTATTATATCTATTTCGTAACCCTTCAGGCGGTTTATCAAAACGTCCACCTTCGCCTGGTTACCTGTCATCTCGAGGATCATTGATCCGTCGGACATATCGTCTATTTTTGCTCTGAATGTATCTGCCAAAGCACTTATCACAGGGAGATCCCCCTTCGTAGTGGCTATTTTTACAAGTATCAGCTCTCTGTAAACAGATGATCCGCCGGCAAGCTCTTTGACCGACTTGACATCCTCGAGTTTGTTTACCTGTTTTTTTATCTGATCTATGACGATATCGTCACCCGTCACAGCAACCGTCATCCTCGAAAATCTGCTGTCTTCGGTCTCTCCGACCGTCACACTGTCTATATTGTACCCACGCCTTGCAAACAGCCCTGCCACGCGGCTCAAAACACCTGATGTATTGTTTACAAGTATCGACAAAACCACTTTGCTCATTATCACTACTCCCTCGTCCTTTTTTCAAAACCAACCCCTCAAATTCACAAACAAAACCAATTCTATCATTCTGTGACAAAAATGTCAAGACCGACCGTACTTTTCACTTTCGCTTTTCGCTTATAAACCGAAAGACCGTATGCCCGGAAATAAATACCAAAGCACACGGTCCTTATGAGGTCTATATCCAAATCCTCTTTCCCTTGCGAATTTATCAGGAATTGTACAAAAATTTCTTCAGTGCTGCTTTATTGCTTGCGATATCCGACACAAGCACCTGCTGTCCGCCTACGGTTTGGTTGGTGTAATTGTTGTCCGCAGGCAAAGAAAACTGATTGATTTTTGACGTTCCCATAGTGACTACAGTCACCAAATATGTCATGATGTCATCCTTAGGGATGTCGGTTGTTACACTTGGCAGGATATTCTCAGCAAGTGCAAGCACATCATTTGCAGACATCGACTTGATCTTTTTCGTGATAGCCTGTATAGTCAGTCTCTGTCTTTCTACTCGTCCGAAGTCATCGCCTTTTCCGCTCTTCGTATAAGCACCCAGGTACCTGCCGTAGCCTATCTTTTGTCCATGTCTCATTCTGCAGTAACCAAGCGCCTGTATTCCATTGAAGGTTTGTTTGCCGACCTTGCATTTACGATATTTTTTTCTCTTGACCCATGTCGCTGTACTCATAGCCTTTTGCTCGGATTCGGTAAGGTTGACCTCCACTCCTCCGATCTGATCTACGACATTTACAAACGAATCAAAGTTTACCTCGGCGTATCCGTCCATTTTTACTCCGAAGTTCTGCGCAAGCGTTTCATAAAGAAGCTGAATCCCTCCATATGAGTACGCCGCATTGAGCTTCTGGTTTCCACGTCCCGGAACCTGCACATACATATCTCTCATAAGAGAAGTTAGCTTAAGCTTGTTGTGCTTGACATCGATCGTCGCGATCATCATCGAGTCCGAACGCCTCTCAGCTCCCTTGACCGACTGCTCATCTTCATTTTTGTCAGCTCCCACGAGCAGGATATTGATCACCTGTTTGTCAGATGCCAGCTTGTACTTGGAGAGGTCGACATCGGAAAGCTTTTCTTTTTCATTGTAGTTTATCATTCCGAGTGCTCTTTCACCTCTATGAACCAAGGTTGCTGCAATTATTCCGAAGGTTGCCGAGATCATTATTCCCAGCACCAAAAATATCCTTCTGATTATGCGGCCAGTTCTTTTCTTTTTTCTCCTCGCCGCATTTCTTGTGTTGTTGGTATTCTGATTTGCCACATCTTCCTCCTGTTGGCTTGCTTATTCGGATACGCTCCCCGCAAGCTCTATATATATTTTCTTACAAAAATGTCCCCATGTCAATTTTTTTATCGATTTAATATATTACATCGGTTTTTCATCGTTCTACTATTGTCTACTCAATGTCCAAGGAGAGCATTAACAACCTTTACCGCTTCGGCGGCATCCTCCGAATACCCATCGGCGCCAATCTCTTTCGCATAATCATCCGTCACGCACGCGCCCCCGATGATGACCTTCGCCTGAAGCCCCGCAGCATTCTTCTGCTTCACAACCTCAGCCATCTCTGTCATCGTTGTAGTCATAAGCGCTGACAGACCAATTATCGCGGCATTTTTCTCCTTGGCAGTTTGGATGATGATCTCTGTCTCCACATCCTTGCCGAGATCGATCACTTCGTAGCCGTAGTTTTTGAGCATCATTACTACGAGATTTTTGCCAATGTCGTGAACATCTCCCTTCACAGTCGCCATAACCACGGTCTCCAGCTGCTCTCTTGATTTATCATTTGCGATAAGCGGCTCGAGTATATCCATCGCAACAGACATACTCTCCGCTGATGATATGAGCTGCGGAAGGAAATATATCTTTTTCTCAAACAACTCTCCGACTTTATTTATAGCCGGGATCAGCTGCTCATCTATGATGCTTCCCGGCTCGGCTCCGTCATCAAGCATGTCATTTACAAGTTTTTCTATCCTTGAGCTACGACCTTTTATCACAGCCTCCGTAAGCTCTGATATGTCTCCCATATCAGCCATAAAATCAGACGGTGCCTGTACCTGCACAGCTTCGCTTTGCACAGGCTTCACGCCGTTTATGTAGCTCTCATCTGCTCCCGGTTTGTTCAAAAGCAGATCCGAAGCAAGCGCCGCATTTACGAGAAGCGTCTGGGACGGATTTGATATCGCAAGGTTTAGTCCGGTACATATAGCCATTGTCAAAAATGCCGTGTTGACAAATGATCTCTCCGGTAATCCAAACGATATGTTTGACAGCCCGCAGACTGTCAGGACATTTTTCTGCTCCTTGCAGTATTTGATAGTCTCCATCACCTCGAGTGCAGCTTTTTTGTTGGCTCCGACAGTTGCTACAAGTCCGTCGACCACGAGGTCCTCCTCTGATAACCCCGCCTCCTTTGCAAGGCTTATCAACTTGTCGACATTTTTGTGCTTTTCTTCTATATCTTTTGGAAGTCCTGACTCGCTAAGCGGCAGAAGTATCACGCACGCGCCGTATTTTTTGGCAACCGGGAGCAGTGCCTCAGCTTTCCCCGGCTCAAGTGATACGGAGTTTATGAGCGCGCGGCCCGGATATCTCCTGAGCGCCGCCTCTATGACATCGACATCCGACGAGTCTATGGATAACGGTACATCCACTGCAAGCGTCAGCTTGTCCGTCACCTCACACATAATCTCTTTTTCATCTATTCCGTTCATTCCGAGATTTACATCGAGAAGCTTTGCACCAAGGCTCACCTGTGAGACTGCCATATCTGTCACAAACTCGATATTTTTGGTCTTCAGTGCTTCTTTCAGGTCATTTTTCCCGGTAGGATTTATCCTCTCTCCGATGATCATAAACCTGCCGT
This sequence comes from uncultured Lachnospiraceae bacterium, assembly GCA_947166015.1. Lineage (GTDB taxonomy): Bacteria > Bacillota > Clostridia > Lachnospirales > Lachnospiraceae > Eubacterium_F. The sequence continues at coordinate 48,831 of CAMVCQ010000002.1, read as the reverse complement.
TTTTCTCAATTCTTAGTACATTTCGCTCAGTCGTGAGTATCGTGCAGGGAGCCTCTTTTTCGGGGCTTTTGTCAGCGGGCATATCTTTTGTGCTGTTTACAAGCTCTTTGATGTGCTCAGGCGTTGTACCGCAGCACCCTCCGAGTATCGAAACTCCAAGTCTTCGGATCTCTTTCATCGCCTCTCCGAAGCCTTTTTCATCAAGATCGTATATAGTTTTTCCGTTTACCAGGCGCGGAATTCCGGCATTTGGCTTGACTACCACGGGAACTTGGGCAATTTTTAGCGCTGACTTGATAAGCTCTGTCATCTCCGCAGGACCCGACGAGCAATTAAATCCAACTGCATCCGCCCCCATCGCCTGCAAAACCGCCATAGCGGTCTCGGGCGAGGTTCCAAACAGTGTTCTGCCGTCATCCTCGTATGTAAGCGTCACGATCACAGGAAGGTCGCACGCCTCCTTGACCGCGATAAGCGCAGCTCTGGCCTCAGCGAGGCTTACCATCGTCTCTATCGCAAAGCCGTCCACTCCCGCATCGAGCATGTATTTTACGGTCCGTGAGTACACATTTATCAGCTCGTCCGTGTCGAGGTCTCCGACGGGCTTTAGCTGCTTGCCGGTCATCGAGATGTCACCAAACACTAGGACTTTTCTGTCCACATTTGACTCTTTTATGGCACGCTTACTCAAAGCCACAAGGCTGTGGATCATCTCCTCCTGTCTGTCTGCCATTCCGTGATCGCTTAGCTTTATCTCATTGCACGAAAAAGTCATCGTATACAGGATGTCTGATCCGGCGCTTATATACTTTTTCTGAAGGTCTACAAACACCTCCTCGTGCTCCATAACCCAAGCCTCAGGGCACACTCCGCCCGGCATACCTGCTGCAGCAAGCTCGGTTCCGGTCGCTCCGTCGAGGTATATGACCTCTCCTTTTTTGTTTAAAAGCTCATCAATTTTTCCCATGAAATCCCCCATTTACATAAATCCAGGTGTTTTCAAAATAATGTCCCGACTGATTTTACCTTGCTGTCACCAAAAAAAGTCGGACATTATTATTGGTTTTAGTTTTAGTTATAGGTTTTTATTTAAATTACCCCGGGCCAAACAGGTCCGGGGTAATGATCAATTGCACATTTGCCGGGAACGACCCGGTCTCAGTTATTATTGAACGACTTCAGTGGGTTTTAGCTAAGTGCGTTTACAGCTTTTGTCAATCTTGAAACCTTGCGGGCAGTGGTATTCTTGTGATATATACCTTTTTTGGTAGCTTTGTCAAGCTCTGAAACTGCTGCGCGAAGTGCTTCTGTAGCTGCTGTCTTGTCACCTGCTTCGATAGCTGCATCTACCTTTTTCACAGCTGTCTTTACGCGTGAACGAACTGATTTGTTGCGGTCTGCACGCTTGCGTGATACAAGAATACGCTTTTTCGCTGACTTAATATTAGCCAATTTCTACACCTCCATCTCTTAGTTACTTAGGAATCTGATTTGTTCAACTCCTTAAAAACAGATACTTTGACAGTATATCTCACAACAAGCGGTGTGTCAAGTTATTTTTCAAAAATAACCCCCCAAATTTTGTATCGCTGTACTTATTTTTCCTATCTCAACGATCGATACATCCTCCGAAATAGCAGAAGTAAGCACATTCAGTGATAGATTTATGATTCCCTTCAGCTTGGCTAAATTGGGAGGTTCTTTCTCTTTTTCAAGGTTAGAAAGCTTTTCCATATAAGCCTCGAGACGCTTTGATGCTCCCACCGAGTGCTCATTTCTGCAACGATATGTATAGTCAACTGCGTGCGAGAATTCAACTTGATCCACCTGAAGAGCGTTGCCGATCATCACCTGTGAATCAAGCCTGGGGTTACAGGTTTTGCAATTCTCGATAGCTCCGATGGTTTTTCCGGTCATTTTTGCCTTTTCCGCCAACTCTTCGATCGATAAACCTCTGATCTGTCTCAAACACCGAACTGTTTTTCCGTAGGCAATCGAGTATTCATCGAAATCCGTGATTTGTAATGTCATACCAGAACCGTATTCAGGCATTCCTCTACCTCCCTATTTTGTATTTTGTTTTTTGAGCCTCACCACATATTGCGGCTGAGTATATTTTAACTCGAAAGCCTTCATTCTTCAACAGAAGTATATTTCCTATATCTAACATTTATTTCCGTTGCTTTATCCCACCCCATGAAGTATAATCAGACTCAGCAAAAATAAACCGTTTGCAGATGGAGATTAGTGTGAAAAATCGCATTGATATGCTGATTTTTCGTTACTATTCACGGGTGTATGTAATGTATATGTACACTTAGAGCTTGCTCTAAAGTGTGCATATACATTACATACAAACCGTGTACGGTAACCAAAGCACATGAGGAATGTGTGTCTGAAAGACACGATAGAGTTCTACGAAGCTTTGAATCTGCAAGCTTGCTTGCAAGGTCAAAGCGAGAAGAACGGACATTCCGAATGGTTTGGTTACCCGTGAATAGTAACGATTTTTCACACGGCTATTTGTGCCGGAGCGTCACAAATAGCCTTTGATCCGACATACGTGCTGGAGGCACGTATGCGGTGACTCGCACAAGTGCTCGTCATGGAGGAATATTATGAGAAAACAGGAAAACGAAGAGATCGGACAAAGGCTCCAAAAACTGAGGCTTCGAGCCGGACTGTCAAAGACAGAGCTTGCAAATATATTGGATGTCAGCGTGGATCACTACCGCAAGCTCGAGTCAGGCGCATACACGATAGATGTAAAAAAAGTTATCAATCTATACAGATACATGGGCGCAGATCCGCTTTATCTGCTCATTGGCGTCAGCAGAAAAAATGTCATGTATGATTCGCACAAAAAGCCCTCTGACGGAAACCATGTAATGCAGGATCTATTGATTTATTGTTATGAAAACTCAGAAAAATCGTCCGACAGGAATGGAGGAAACAATGTCTGAAGTGTTGATCTACGGAGCTCATTTTCCTATGCCACTTGGTGAGAGAAACGGTAAGTTTATCCGCTTTGTTTCTACAAAAAGAGAGTTCAAAACCTTCCTCACATCCGATAATTATTCCATGATAATTATCGACCTTGATGGCCGTGAAAAAGAGGGCTATAGCCTTGCGGAATACGTCAGGCAGATCCCCCGTCACTGCTCTGTTCCGATACTGTTTTTTGCGAAAGACAGACACTTGGAAAAAAAAGCGTTCCACGAGATCCATTGCTATGATTACTTCGTGAAACCTCTCACAAATGATGACATCATCCAGATAGTTTACCTATGCACCAGAAGGATGGCAGGGAAAAATGACTGCACCGACATCGTTTTCCCGGTCAATAATGACAAATATCTCTTCAAAATGCAAGATATCTACTATCTTGAAGCGAATGGTAAGTATGTCACCGTCAACACGGCGTCGTATATCCTTGATGTTCCATACCTGATTTTGGACGACTTTATGGGAAACTATGGCGAACATTTTTTACGGGTTCACCGTGCATACGTGGTTAACAGAATTCATATCCGCTGTGTCGACTTAACATCAGCTACGGTTGAGCTTGACAACGGAGCAGTTTTAGAAATAGGCAGGAAATACATATCCGGTCTCAGACAGGAATTCGGCGAAAGACCTCGCAGAAAAAAAGGCCGCCCTCGGGCGACCTGAAAAATATCACGTGTAAACTTATCAAAGCGTAAGATTGATCGTTTTTTCCTTTTGCTCATAGGCCCTGTAGGATATCCCTGCCGATTTCATCATTTTTTTCGCAGCGATCACAGATGCAGAGCCGGGATACAGATCATCCTTATATATAACCTCTTTGATACCAACCTGGATCAGGGCTTTTGTGCATTCATTGCAAGGGAAAAGCGTGGTATAGATTTTTGCCCCCTTGAGGTCAGTACCGGCATAGTTTAGGATCGCGTTTAGTTCTGCGTGACACACATAGATATACTTTGTGTCAAGCTCATCGCCTTCTCGCTCCCACGGATACTCATCATCCGAGCACCCCCTGGGCATACCGTTATACCCCATTGAAAGGATCTTGTTGTCCTCTCCCACTATGCAGGCCCCCACAGATGTGTGCGGATCCTTGCTCCTTTTGGCAGAAAGCAGCGCTATCCCCATAAAATATTCATCCCAAGTCAGATAATCCTTCACTTTTTGTCCCCCATTTAATTCATCTAAATATGTACTTCAATTATTATTGTTCTATATAAAACGAAATCAAATCCAAGTGGTCATTTTTATTCATTCTTATCCGATTTATCTTCTTTTTTTTCGGCTTCGTCTTGCTTTTCATTTTTTGGCTTCTCTGTTGTATCAGCTTCGATGCTTCCGTTATCAAGCCCTTCCTTTGTAATCTGAACCCTTTTTTCAAGATCAGCGAGCAGTTCTTCCCATTTATCAGGTTTTTCAACATAGTACTTCGGACAAAGCTTTCCGGTCACATCATAATGCCTGATAACATCTTTTTTCGGATCAAGGTCAAACCTGATACACAGATATGTCAGTGTCTCCAAAAGAGCATCATATGTGGCCTTGGTAAACTTTCCATCCTCCTTCGGATGACAGCACTCGATAGCGACAGTATCCGTGTTTCTGCCGTTTGAGGCGTACGCCATCTCTGCAAGCGGTATGCACTGGACGATATTGCCCTCAAGCCCTATGACAAAATGTGCACTTGCAAACCTGTTTGTTCCGTTTGCTTTGTTATTTGCTTCGAGATTATTGAAATAATTTCTGTTATCCTTCGCGTCTGTCCCGGGATTTGCCGTGTAGTGTACAACAACACCGTTTACCTGCTTAAGCGGTATACCCGGTCTCGAATACTTGCTGATGTCAAGCAAATCTACCTCAAAATTAAGTCTTGGAATAAGTTTTGCTTTTCCGTCATCCGGGTTATTGTTCGAAATCTCGCCTGTTTTGCCACACATCACCAATATCAGACTTACTATTAGAACAAAAACCGCTGTAGCACTTATCGCAAGCGTACAGCGGATTATTTTTGTTTTTTTCTTTTTACTCAACACTGTAATTCGGAGCCTCTTTCGTTATATGTATATCATGCGGATGGCTTTCCTTGAGTGAAGCAGCTGAAATCTTCACAAATCTTGAATTCTGCTGAAGTGTCGGTATGTCCTTGGCTCCGCAATATCCCATTCCGGAACGGATTCCTCCGACCATCTGGAATACGGTATCCTCCAGATAGCCTTTGTATGCTACTCTTCCCTCGACGCCCTCAGGCACAAGCTTTTTCGCATCCTCCTGGAAGTATCTGTCGCTGCTTCCGTTTTCCATAGCCGCGATAGAACCCATACCTCTGTAAACCTTGTATTTTCTTCCCTGGAAAAGCTCGAACTCTCCCGGGCTCTCCTCGCATCCTGCAAACAGGCTTCCCATCATACATACATCTGCACCTGCTGCAAGAGCTTTTGTCATATCTCCTGAGTACTTGATACCTCCGTCTGCTATGATCGGAGTATTTGTCTTTGAAGCGGCCTCGTAGCACTCCATGATCGCCGTGATCTGAGGAACACCGATACCTGCAACAACTCGGGTAGTACAGATAGATCCGGGTCCGATACCAACCTTTACGGCATCAGCTCCTGCTTTGATAAGCTCCTCTGTCGCTTTTCCCGTAGCTACATTTCCTGCTATTATCTGAACGTCAGGATATGCATCTCTGACCATTTTTACGCATTTGATGACATTTGCGGAATGTCCATGTGCAGAATCGATCACTATCACATCAACCTTTGCTTTTACAAGCTCTCCGACTCTGTCAAGGATGTTTGCCGTAACTCCGACTCCGGCTCCGCACAACAGTCTTCCTTGTGAATCCTTGGCTGAATTCGGATACTTTATCTGCTTTTCAATATCCTTGATAGTAATTAGACCTGTCAGATTGCCCTGGTCATCAACTATAGGAAGCTTTTCTTTGCGCGCTTTGGCAAGTATCTCTTTCGCCTCCTCCAGGGTAATGCCTTTTTTCGCTGTGATAAGGCCTTCACTTGTCATGCTCTCACTTATTTTTTTGTTGAAGTCTGTTTCGAATTTCAGATCCCTGTTTGTGAGGATTCCGACAAGCTTTTTCGTTCCTGCCTCTGTGATCGGCACACCTGAAATATGGAATTTACCCATAAGGTTATCCGCATCTCTCAATGTGTTTTCAGGAGAAAGATAGAACGGGTCTGAAATAACGCCGTTTTCTGATCTTTTGACCTTGTCAACCTCGTCGGCCTGAGCCTCTATAGACATATTTTTGTGAATGATCCCTATGCCTCCCTGCCTTGCCATGGCTATCGCCATGCGATACTCAGTAACTGTATCCATACCGGCACTCATCATAGGAATATTGAGTTTGATTTTATTTGTAAGCCTGGTCTCAAGCGAAACCTCATTTGGGATCACCTCAGAATACGCAGGTACCAAAAGCACATCATCAAAAGTTATTCCGTCTCCAATAATCGTAGCCATTTTGGTCGTTGCTCCTTTCAAGAATATATTTTAAATATGCTATCAAAAAATGGTAAAAATGTCAAGGGCGAAATGCTCCCAACTGCTGAATTTTTTATTTAAGTCGAAATGCTCCCGACTGCTGAATCTTTTATTTAAGTCGAAATGCTCCCGACTGCTGAATCTTTTATTATATAGTATCTTAATCGATTTTAGTTGTCTGCTTTTACTCGGGGTCGTTTGCACTCATGCTCGCACGCAGCGGTAAGGAGCTTAGCAAGCTAAGCTCTCTTACCGGCGGCGACCGAACCCCCTCGTACAAAAGCAGTCAACCTAAAATCGATATCAGTTACTTGGATAAATATATAATAAAAAATTAAGGAGCCGAGCAGCCCCCAAAAAAGTTGGGTGGTCAGTCGCTCGACTCCGTTTGAAATTCATATTCTAGTTGATGTAAACCGTATTCGGACATTTGGCGTGCATCATTTCGACCATTTTTTCTGATGGTTCAAAAATTATCATAACCTTTGCATCCTTGTCCGGGAGCTTGATGACTACGACGTATTTTTTTGCATCGTCCTCAAGCGAGGAATAATCCTTGACCGGAAGCTGTTTGTAGCCAGCCAGTCTGTCAGAATCGCTCGGAGCAACCACATCGGCGTTTTCTATCTCTATGCGGAGCGCGGTTTTCCTTTTTTCTCCTCCGAATATCTGGTCAAAATCAAGCTGACCGTCGCAGTAAACATATTCCCACATCACATCAAATCTCGGCCAGTACCAGAACAGTGCCACTCCTGCGGCCACTCCGAGTATGGCGAGCCACGTGGTGATGATCATGCAGGCAAGTAATGCCACGATAGCTATTATCCAGACTACCTTGAGGACTACGCCCCCTGTGGTTTTTTTCCTTTGTGCAGTTGCTTCTGCGTAAGATTGTTCCATTACATCATACCCATTCCTGCTCCGCCTGCAGGCATAGCAGGTGTTTCTTCTTTGATATTTGCTACAACCGACTCAGTTGTAAGAAGTGTGGAAGCAACACTTGTTGCATTCTGAAGAGCACTTCTTGTAACCTTGGCAGGATCAAGGATTCCCGAACCAACCATATCAACGTATTTCTCTGAAAGAGCATCGAATCCGATATTTTTCTTTTCGGATTTCACGCGATCTATGATCACTGAGCCCTCAAGTCCGGCATTCTCAACGATACGACGAAGCGGTGCCTCAAGTGCCGTACGGATGATGTTTGCTCCTGTTTTCTCATCGCCTTCAAGCTTGGCAGTAGCCTTCTCAACATCTGCGATAGCGTGAACATAAGCTGAACCACCTCCGGAGATGATACCCTCTTCGACTGCAGCTCTTGTAGCAGCGAGCGCATCCTCCATACGAAGCTTAGCTTCTTTCATCTCTGTCTCTGTAGCTGCACCTACGCGGATAACAGCAACACCGCCGGCAAGCTTGGCCAGTCTTTCCTGCAGCTTCTCTCTGTCAAAGTCAGATGTTGTCTCCTCGATCTGAGTGCGGATCTGAGCAACTCTGTCTTTGATATCTTTTTTCTTTCCTTCACCGTCAACGATGATCGTGTTCTCTTTCTGAACCTTGACTGATTTTGCACGACCAAGCTGAGAGATAGTCGTCTCTTTCAGATCAAGACCGAGCTCATCAGAAATAACCTCTCCACCTGTGAGGATAGCGATATCCTTGAGCATCTCTTTTCTTCTGTCACCGTATCCCGGAGCCTTGACCGCAACAACATTAAATGTTCCGCGAAGCTTGTTGATAACGAGTGTTGAAAGAGCCTCTCCCTCTACATCCTCAGCGATAATGAGGAGCCTTGCTCCCTGCTGTACGATCTGCTCAAGAAGAGGAAGGATATCCTGGATGTTTGAGATCTTTTTGTCCGTGATCAGGATGTACGGATCATCAAGCTCTGCTTCCATTTTGTCCATGTTTGTGCACATATATGCTGAAACATATCCACGGTCAAACTGCATTCCCTCTACAAGCTCAAGCTCTGTTTTCATTGTCTTTGATTCTTCTATGGTGATGACTCCGTCGCCTGTAACCTTCTCCATAGCGTCAGCAACCATCTGACCAACCTCTTCGTCACCTGCTGAAATAGCGGCAACCTTGGCGATCTGCTCTTTTCCTGAAAGCTTTGAGCTCATTTTTTTGATAGACTCAACAGCTGCGTCCGTAGCTTTTTTCATACCCTTACGAAGGATGATCGGGTTTGCACCTGCTGCGAGGTTTTTCATTCCCTCATTGATCATAGCCTGTGCAAGGACAGTAGCTGTTGTAGTACCGTCTCCGGCAACATCGTTAGTCTTGGTAGCAACTTCTTTCACAAGCTGAGCGCCCATGTTTTCAAATGCATCCTCGAGCTCGATCTCTTTTGCGATAGTCACACCGTCATTAGTGATAAGCGGTGCACCGTATGATTTATCAAGAACAACGTTTCTTCCTTTTGGTCCGAGTGTCACTCTGACTGTATTAGACAGTTTATTGACACCACTCTCAAGAGCAGCTCTTGCCTCTGCTCCGTATTTGATTTCCTTAGCCATTGTCATAACCTCCAATTAAATATTGTAACAAAAATATCAAAAATATTATTTTACTACTGCAAGTATATCGTTTTGACGAACGATTACATACTCCTCACCGTCAAGTTTAACATCAGTGCCTGCATATCGGGAGTAGATAACCTGATCTCCCTTTTTAACTGACATCGCTACCTCTTTGCCATCAACCATACCGCCTGGTCCTACAGCAACAACCTCAGCCTGCTGTGGCTTCTCCTGTGCTGTTCCGGGCAGCACGATCCCTGATTTTGTGGTCTCTTCCGCATCGAGTTGCTTCAAAACAACACGATCTGCCAAAGGTACTAACTTCATATGTGATCCTTCCTTTCTGTTTGTTGATCTTTGTAATTTGTTAGCACTCAAAAAGGTCGAGTGCTAAATCTATCCCATATCATAGTCATTATTTGAAAAAAATGCAACATATAAGCTTATGCAAAATCAATGAATATCTGATATTTTCTCTTGAATACTCTTTTTTTCTCCATATTTCTCATTTTTTCTCTCATGATATTTTCACTTTTCTTTTTTCATGAAAAATGGTATTATATAGTAGTCTTTGTTTTAATTAGGATATTTTGGCAACCAAACATATTCTTATTTTATATCATAAATTGTGGAGGAAATCTATGTCTAAGCTATATAAAAGAATAGTCAGAACAGGGATCATATGCGGGACTGTACTGATCATCTGTCAGGTGGTACTTGTTTTCCTGGGAAACATCCTGTCAACCGACAGCGTCATATCAAGCAGCACAAAAACTCTTCTATCCTCGCTGAACCGGGAAATAGTACACAACATCGACGACCGCCTGGAGATAATGAAAAACCTCGGCGAGAGGATCACTGCAGACGAGGAGTTCACATCGTATGAACGCAATGGCTCAAGCATGCCATCTCAGGAGCGCATCCGCATTGAAGCCTCTCTGGGAAGTGACCTGTCCAAATACTATACAGTCGGAAACTTCGCTGACTGCGTGATCGTTTTTGACGACAGCACATATCTCGGAATCCTTGATACAACGACTCAAAACCTGTTTGGCAATGCTCTTTACAAGTATTTTTCCGGACAGGCTGATGAAGCTCTTGATTCTTCGAACTTTTCAACAGGATACGACAACGACTACACGCATATCTACTATGCACAAAGAGTCAATGCCAATACTGTTTTCATGGTATCCATACTTCGTGAAAGCCTAAACACTCTGTTCTATGACTCCGAAGAAAACGCCTCTATGACGATCAGGCTTGTCTCAGCCTATGACGGCATACTGTATTCCAATGACAAAAATGACGAGATCGGCAATTCCCTTGATTCAGATATTTCACAGGCAGTTTCAAGTTCAGATCATCTGTCTATGATACTCAAAGGACGAGTGATAGCTTCAAATACCTGCTTAAACAAATGGAAGGTCATAACTACGATCCCGCTGTCAGAGCTAAAAGGCGAAGACGCCGTTATACAGACCGTATATCTTTTGATATCTATCGTATTTATCATTATAAGTGTTGTTTGTGTAGTAATATTTACCGTAAGTATCAAAAAAAGAATGAAAATGCTCGAAGATATCGAGCAAAACCTGATTGACTACGAAGACATAGATAATCTCAACTTAAACTGACCGGGAGGGCTGCATTTTGGCTGAAAAGTACATCAACCCGAAAGATAATGAAAGCTTCCTTACAAGCATGCAAAAACGAATACGCATGCTTGGTTTTGCTGCCATCATAGCTCTTCTGTTTGTTGGGTATTCTGGATTTTTGACACTATTCCGATCAGGAGTCAACAACAAGGTCCTAACAGAACTGAACTATATCTCTACAGCGCAGTACGAGATCAACATCAACATTGAAGAATCCTTCAATGATCCCTCCTGTTCCACTCAGGTTTTGAACTCTTTCAAAAAAATGAGGGAAAGCACCAAAGCTGCTTCTGATCTCGTCTACTCCGCCGAAACAAAAAATGATATAAACGTGATATCAGGAATCCTCACTCATATTGAATCAAACTACAAGCAAATGATAGAGATTTCCGAAAAGCGTGGTTACGACAAGTCAAAAGGTCTTTTCAAAGAATACATGGACAACATCACTCTGGTCTACAAAGAACTGATGTCCTCACCTGCTACTTCCGAAAAAGACAAAAAGCTTCTAAGCGAAAGGGTCAAAGGGTTTTATCAGATATCCAAGGACTTATCTGATTACTCCTCCGAGGTAATCAACAACAGTACTTCGCCGGTATACGGTTGGCGCATTTACTCTGAATTTCGTGTATTTGAACAAAGCATCAAACAGATCCCAATGTTTGAAAAAGCAGTAGCCTATGTAACCAAGTGCAGGCTGCTGATCTCGGAAATGGCAAGCCTTGACAAAATGTTTGCCACCCTCAGAGACAACAACAAGCATCTTTTCGACCATATGCTTGAAATGACTACGACAGTCAGAAGCCTCGAGGAAAACACAAGTGACTTAGAGCAGTCCTCTCTTATCGCTTTGATGCTTGCACTGGTATTGTTGCTTATCCTTTACCTCGCCGTAAGCACGCGTCATCTTCGTCGCGACCTTTCAAGCAGTATAAAACTTTTCAATGAGCTTTTGGTCGCAAAAGCGTCAAACGACGCGCAGAGCTCATTTTTGTCGACTGTCTCTCATGAGATACGAACCCCGATAAATGCGATCATGGGTATGAATGAGATCATTATACGCGAAGCAAACAACACCCAGATTGAGCGTTATGCCCGTGAGATCAAGGATTCGAGCAGAACGCTACTGAGTCTCGTAAATGACCTCTTGGACAGCTCAAGACTCGATGCGGACAAGCTAAAGATCATCCCTGTCGAGTATGAACTTTCCTCTCTGATAAGCGACCTCACCAATATGATCAGGTCAAGAGCCCAGGACAAAAACTTAAGCTTAGTAATAAATGTCGATGAAGAAATCCCACATATACTTTTCGGTGATGAGATCCGCGTCAAGCAGTGTGTGCTAAACCTTCTCACAAATGCCGTCAAGTACACCGAAACGGGGTCGATCACACTAAACATCGGATATACTACGGTAAACAGAGGAAGCATACTGCTTTCATTCCAGGTTATCGATACGGGAATCGGTATGAAGGAGGAAGATGTTTCAAGACTGTTTGAACGCTTTGCCCGATTCGATGAAAAGAAAAACAGAAACATCGAGGGAACCGGTCTCGGAATGAACATAGTCAAGCGACTTTTGTCTATGATGGGCTCCAAGCTTGAAGTTCACAGTATCTATGGAAAAGGCTCTGATTTTTCATTTGAGCTTCACCAGGGCGTGATCGACTGGACACCGATAGGCGACTACAACGCCATGTATGAAAAATCAATCGAAAACGAATCCAGATACCGAGAGAAGCTGCGCGCTCCTGCGGCAAAAATCCTGATCGTTGACGATATGAAGGTAAACCTTACAGTATTTAAAGGTCTTCTCAAAAAAACCCAGATTCAGATAGATACCGCGCTAAGCGGAAAGACCGCACTTGAGCTCATCAGGAAAAACACCTACAACATGGTATTTTTGGATCACAGAATGCCAAAAATGGACGGTATCGAAACTCTGATCGCTATAAAAGAGCTTCCGAACTCTCCTAATCACGACATTCCTTATATCGCTCTTACGGCAAACGCTATCACGGGTGCCAGAGAGCTGTATATCAATGCCGGATTCAATGATTACCTTTCGAAGCCGATTGACAGCGAGGAGCTGGAAGACATACTCATCAATCATCTTCCGCCTGAGCTTGTTGAGTTGGATACCTCAGAAGATGATTTCGACGAAACCGACTCTACTGCTTCTGCTTACGAAGAAACTGAGACTGCATCAGAAGAAGCCACCGGCGAAATAAGCGACGAAGAACGCATGCACAAGCTTCTCCTCTCACTTGATGGTCTGGACTACGAGCACGGTATAGAAAACTGTCTGGATGATGAGACTTTGGCTGAGGCTATCGGCGACTTTATCCAGTCTATCGAGACTAAACCGGCAGAAATCCGCTCATATTGGGAGAACAAGGATTACAGAAACTATACGATACAAGTTCACGGACTCAAGAGTACGGCCAGACTTATCGGTGCCGATAAACTCTCAGCAGATGCGTTCCACCTCGAAAAATGCGGCGACGCACTGGATGTCGCAGAGATCGATGCAAAAACCGAGGCTCTTCTGGCTGATTATGTGTCTTACCTTGACAAGCTGAAGCCGTTTATCGATTTCACCTCTCCTGCTTCTGCAGATGACGAAACAACTGATGACGCGGGCGATCCCATCGACGATACGATGTTTGCCGAGGCACTGTCCTCTGTTCGCGAATTAGTCGATTCGTTTGACTTTGGAAATGCAGAGGAATTACTAAAAATGTTAAAAAATTACAAATTGACTTCACAACAGCATACAAAATATGATATACTGTATAAGATGATTCGAGATGTCGACAGAGATGCCGTCCTCGAATGGTTTGAAAACAACTGATTAAAGAGGTGTTTATATGGACAAGGATGTATTACTGATTGGAAATAACAAAAGCTTTATGTACAACGCTATCGCAAACGGACTTGAAAACGAAGGCTTTGTCACCAACAGATGTGTGATGACCGAAGCCGATATAGTCCGCGCCGGTGTTGTTCATTCGTTTTGGATACTCTATCTCGACGAATCAAATGTCGGAAAAGAATACAGAGATCAATATAATTTCATAAAAGAACACATCCTTATGAACAATCCGAAATTTTTCATCATAGGGCATGACAGCGAGCTTCAGGATATATATCAGTTTGTCCCACAGGACATTATTTCAAAAACATATCCGAGACCGATCAATGTCCAGCAGCTTGTGTCCAATATGAACAGAATGATCGCTGACGAGGAAGGCGGCGAGTCAAAAAAAAGAATCCTTATCGTGGATGACACTCCCGCTTCTCTCCACACTCTTCAGAAAAACCTTCTGCAAAAATACGATGTATATATGTGCAATTCCGGAATGAGTGCTATCACATTTCTCGTAAAAGATACTGTGGATCTGATCCTGCTCGATGTGGAAATGCCTATCGTAGACGGAATGCAGGTTTTGGAAATGCTCAGAAGTGAGCCCACCATCAAGGATATCCCTATCATGTTCCTTACATCAAAAAGCGACAAGGAACACGTGATGAAAGCAGCCAAGCTAAATGTTGAGAGTTATCTGCTCAAATCCATGTCACCAAAGCTTTTGGTACGATCGATAGATAACTATTTTGAGAGTCCGGCATACAAGAAAAAACACAAAAAAGACGATTAAAAAAATAAGAGCGTAAATATCTTCTACGGCAAACCGACCTGATATTTACGCTCTTATTTTTATATAGTCTACTGTTTGAACGGGTCGATCAGCGTCGGCTCGTCTTTTTTTGTGTCGCTCGGCAGATAGCGCGGCAGATCATAGGTAAAATGAGCTCTCGAGCTGTAAACTCCCGCCATACCAATCATATACTTTCCGAGATTCTCAGCATAATCAGGCCCTGTCGCATACTGATGCCACAGCGTTGTCGGATTAAACCTGATCTTAAATGCTGTATTCTGATGATACATCGAATGTATATAGCTTTCCTTCAGGTATGCCGCAGCACCGAAAATAGCTTTTTCAGGCGTTGTCCATCCGCTATAGTAAGCAAATGATGTACCACCCACATACGGGTCTGCATCATAGGCTTTGATACCATAGAGGTTATACACCTTTACAGACGTTTTGAGCGGCTTTGTCAGGAATTTCCCATTGTATGTACGCGGATATCCCTCAAGCGCTATTCTGGTGATAACATTGCCACTTGCGAGATGACTTGTACCATAGGCAGACTCAAGGAACGTCTGCACCGTCAGGAATATAGGATCGATCTTGTTTTTCTTGGCCGCATTCAGCATATCGGCACCATGTCCGTAGAGCACACTTGCCGAATACGGTTTACCTGCAGCCCTACAGAACGACTCTATCATCGACTGGAACAGCTTGATAAACTCTTTTTCATTTACAGGTCTGTATTCATCTACCCTCAGGTACTTCATGCCTTTTGTTGTATCCATATTTGGGTTCAGAAGCTCAAGGTATCTTTTTTCCGGTATCCTCGGAACATTGTGATACTGTCTGCTCGCATAATCCTCAAGAGTATAATTGTAATTCGTATATACAGTCTCGCCGTCAAATAGTCTCTTTCCTTTGTAGTCAGGCTTGAGCACCGTATCGTGTTTTGGCTTCGGAGAAGGCGTCGGCAAAAGGTATCCCGGCAAATCGAGCTCTGTTCCGTAGTCTTGTGCTCTATCCTCTGAACTGAGTATCCGGTTTCTGTATTTTTCTATTTTTACGTTTTCATCCGGTATCTGAAGGTTCACAAAAGAATCCCCTGTCACAACCACATTTGAAGTGATCTCACCTGTTCTTCCGACCTTTATCTGATATGCGCCCTCACAAATCTCTGAGAATGTAAACAATCCGCTTTTGTCGGATTTCGCACAGATCATCTGATCGCTGTATGCAGACTCTGCCACAGGATCCTCGACAGGCTCAGCTACAGTTGGTTCTTCGGTGTTTGGATCAGTTGATGTAGTAGTCTGTACGGTACTGTTTACCTGAGTCGGCTGAATCGTCTGAGCCGGCTGATCTGCATCCATGCTGTCAGGCGTACCGTCAGATGCAGGTGGCTGAGTCTCCTCCGTTGCTGATTGCTGCGTATCCGCAGCCGGCAGCTGTCTGTTTGCAAGGTCAGTTTCTGCGAAGGCATTTTTGCCTCCGAGCCTTTTTAACGTCACATATATCCCCTCAGCGCTTTTGCCGGACTCGGTCAACACCTTGCCCTGCAGGCTGTGAAGCGTCACGCTCAGGTCTATATTTACACTATCATCCCTAGCCCAAGTCGAATCAGAGTGAACGGGGATATCTTTTCCGACACTGATCCTGTACACGGTGTTTTTTTCGGCCGGTATCACATACTTTCCGTCGCCGTCAGTCATTTCGGAATCGTATTTGAACCATTTTTCACTGTTACCGGCTGATGTATGATACAAAAGCTGTTTTTCCAAAACCACGGACTGACCTGAGACCGCGCCGCCATTTGCATCAGTGATCACGCCGGATACGGATATCTCTCTCAATGCTCTGTCCGGCACATCGATATCGATCATTCCGCCGCTCTCTGTTCTGACACTGTCATCACCCATAACGACAGCTAAGGCCCCGGTACTATCATACAAACCATCAAAGATAGTAACCGACGCCATTATAATACAAAGAAATATAGCCAGTCTTTTCTTTTTGAAGCTGTTCAAAAAAATCAACCTTCCTTACGCGTTGCCCTGAATCCTCTCCTTGAGCTCGAGGGCCTTGTTTTTAATCCTGTTGTTGGCATCTCTCGCAACCAAAACATTGGATACATATTTTTTAGCTTCATCTATGTTTCCGATTCTAAACGCAAGCTCTCCAAGCAGATACAGCACAGTATGCTGATCCATACCGCACATAGGGAAATCCTCTTTTCCGAAAGCATCCTTGAATCCCTCAAAAGCATTTGTAAGGCACTCTTTCTCTGCCTCAAAAAGCTGCGCGATCTCTTCTTTTGCAGCATCGTTTTCTTTCATAAGCTGCTCTCTTTTTCCTCTGAAAAGCCATCCAAGCTTAAGGCAGGTATAAGCCTTCTCACTGCTCTTTCCTTTTTTGACTACCGTGCAGGCCAGAGCCATCTTGTGTCTTGTGATGGCATCATCATACGAAAAAATAGGATCATCTGTCTCTTTGAACTTAAAGTTCGCAGATATGTTTTCTTTGATAGCCTTGCTCTGAGAATTCATCACGAAATCAAAGTATCTGCTAAGCGCCGCGTATCCGCATCTCGGACACATAACAGCGTCGTACTTGAGCGAATCCACATCCTGATATATAGGCCTCAAGTCTGAGTCCGCGCCGATCAGACGAACCTTTCCCGTACGAATCACCTTACTTTTGAACTCGTGGTCACAAACCGGACAAGTGTATGTTTTATCAAAAACAAAATCCTCTTCCTTTGCTTCAGGTGTTTTCTCCTCTTCTGCAGCTTCCTGTTTTTTGTCTTCTTTGAAAACATCCTCGCTGTTCAATCCACCAAGGCCGAGATTCTCAAGGCCCGCAAAAAGATTTGCCATTATCTGTTTTCCTCCATTCCTGAGCATACGCGACTGAGTGTCAATGTGATCATCACACTCAGCTACCGAAACATTTTTTATATCCAAATCAGCACTAAATTCATCAAATAATATCTGACTATGATATTTTACACGCTTTTATGTATATTTGCAAGTGTTTTGTCAAAAATACAAAAAAATGTCCTGACAGAATTTATTTTCCGGGTTTATATGAACTTTTAAGCGATACGATCCTGTTAAATACTATATGATCATCAGTTGTATCTTTTGTATCCACACAGAAAAATCCCGTTCTCATAAACTGGAATTTATCCCCCGGTGCGGCTTTTGCAAGTTCAGGTTCTATGAAACATTTATCAAGCACCTTGAGTGAGTCGGGATTTACATTTACAGAGCCGTCCTCATTGTAAACACCCTTCTCCTCGTCAACTATGTTTTCATAGAGGCGAACCTCTGCAGTTTTTGCCTGTGTGGCCTCAACCCAGTGGATCGTACCTTTGACCTTGCGTCCCTCAAATCCCGAGCCGCTTTTTGTCTCCGGATCATAAGTGACATGGACAACTGTGACCTCGCCGTTGTCATCCGTCTCATATCCGACACATTTAACAAAATAAGCACTCATAAGTCTGACCTCATTGTCAGGAAACAGTCTGAAGTACTTTTTCGGAGGCTCTATCATGAAGTCTCCTCTCTCGATATACAATTCCCTTCCAAAAGGAACCTTTCTGGTACCAAGCTCAGGGTTCTCCTGATTGTTCGGCACATCGAGATACTCTATCTCTCCCTCGGGATAGTTGTCGATCACAACCTTGATCGGATCGAGTATAGCCATCATACGGTTTCTGGACATTTTTAAGTCTTCTCTGATGCAGTACTCAAGCATAGCAAAATCAGACGAGCTGTTTGCTTTTGACACTCCGGAAAGTTCCATAAACTTCCTGATGGAAGAAGCTGTATATCCCCTTCTTCTGAGTGCCGTGATAGTCACAAGTCTCGGATCATCCCAACCGTCAACTATGCCGTCCTCAACAAGTTTTTTGATATATCTTTTTCCGGTAATGACATTCGTTAAGTACATTTTTGCAAACTCGATCTGCCTGGGCGGATTCTCAAATTCGCATTCTTTTACAACCCAGTCGTACAACGGTCTGTGATCCTCAAACTCAAGGGTACAGATCGAATGAGTCACTCCCTCGATAGCGTCCTCGATCGGGTGCGCAAAATCATACATAGGATATATGCACCATTTATCCTGCGTGTTGTGATGATGCATGTGAGCAACCCTGTAGATGATAGGATCTCTCATGTTGATGTTTGGCGAGGACATATCGATCTTTGCACGAAGGACTTTTTCACCGTCTGCGAACTCGCCGTTTTTCATTTTTTCAAAAAGCTCGAGGTTTTCCTCTACACTTCTGTTTCTGTAAGGGCTCTCTTTTCCGGGCTCTTTGAGCGTTCCTCTGTACTCCCTGATCTCATCAGCCGTGAGGTCGCAGACAAAAGCCTTGCCTTTTTTGATAAGCTTGAGCGCGCATTCATACATATCATCAAAGTAATCCGACGCAAAGTAAACAGGCGGCTTGTCATCGCAAAGCCACTCAACGTCCGCCTTGATGGACTCGACAAACGATGTATCCTCCTTGCTCGGATTTGTATCATCAAATCTCAGATTAAAAACGCCCCCGTACTCCTTTGCAAGTCCCTCATTGAGTACGATAGACTTCGCATGACCTATATGAAGGTATCCGTTTGGCTCAGGAGGGAACCTGGTGACAACGTGGTCATACACTCCTTCTTTTAGATCCTTGTCGATCTCGTTTTCTATAAAATTGCGGGATACAACCTCTTCTTTTTCTTCTGACATAATTCTTCCCTTTCAAAAATTATATGATAGCAGTTTGATATTGCTGTTTTTCCATTCGGAAACATCTAAGCTTTCACGGTTCGATAGCAGTTTGATATTGCCTTTTTTTCGATTCGGAAACATTCAAGCTTTCTTCGAAACCAAAACGAAAGCAACAGCATTTAGAATGATAACATATAAGGTGCTATTTTTCAAGTAGTTCTGACAAAAAAAGCTCCGCTTAACAGATAAGCAGAGCTTTGTATTGTGTTAATTTTTTATCTTTCAGGCGAAATCATGTCCGCTGATCCTGATCTTGGCATTGCTCAGATGTCCATTGAAGTTTGTGTATTTTTTGAGATCAACGGTTTTTCCTTTGTACTCAACGAGATATTTTCCGTCAAGAATATCCTTTGCTGCTTTGAGAGATCCGCTTCTTTCAGGATACTTGTAAAGTCCCTTGTCGTAGTTTTTCATCTCTCTTTTCATTTTTCCCTGGCGAACCGGTCCGAACTGGTAAGGCTGCCAGATAACAGCTTTTACAGTGTTTGGAAATCCCGGTGATTTAACTCTGTTCATCACAACCGCGCCTACTGCAAGTCTTCCTGCATAGCACTGATTTCCTGCTTCACAATAAATGATTGTAGCCAAAAGCTTTAAGTTTTTTTCGTACTCTTTTTTTGCTTTCTTCTCAGCCTTGAGCTGTTTCTCTTTTGCTTCCTCAGCCTCTTTTTTTGCCTTCTCGTCTGAATCCTTCTGGTCAAGCTTGATCTGATCTGTAGCCGATATGCTCTCAACACCCGAATCTTCTTTGACCAAAACAGCTGATTTGTCATTAGTTACCGGTGAAACCACACCACTCATAGTAAATGATGCCACAACAGCATCTGTGCTTTTTGTATCCTTGGCTGCTGCAACGTTAACATTTAATGAAGCAGCTAATACCGTAAGCGCCAAAGCTATTGCTGAAATTCTTTTGAAACTCATCATACTTCCCTTTCGTTTTTCACGACGAACGTTTTTTCGTCGCTTTCTTAACATCTGTAACATTTGTGTAACATATTGTAACATATTTCAAGAAAAAATCAAGTACTTTTTTAAAAAAATACAAAAAAAGTCACCCGGCATTTCTGTCGAGTGACCTATTTTACGCTATTTACGGGGTGTTAAAAAATTTGCAAATTATTAATATTCTTAATGTAAATATTACATTATTTTCGTAAAGTTTCGGAAAAATATGCCGATTTTCACATTTTTCTTCTATATATCAGCTCTTGATCAATCTGTTTATAACGACATCTCTCATTTCATCTTTTTCACAGATCGTCTTGTGCAGGATTGGTGCTGTCCTGATGCTTTCTACCGCATACGGGATTTCTACCTTTGAAAGCTTGCACAGCTCGTCCACAAGCTCAAAGTCTTCCATACTCTCATATTTTGCACCGTCTATAGCCTGCATAACACTTCTTGTAAACTTATAGGGGCTGGCTGTGGAAGCAACCACAGCAGGAAGTGGATCGTCAGAGAGAACACTCCTTCTAACATATGAAGCAACAGCGGTATGAGGATCGAGCACATATCCGGTATCAGCGTACACCTTTGCTATTTCTCCGGCAGTCTGCTCCTCTGTAGCGTATCCGCCTGCAAAATCAACCAGCTTTTCTTTCATATCAGCTGTGATTGTATACTCTCCTTTTTCTGAGAGGTTTTTCATAAACTCAGCTGTCTTTGCGGTATCATCGCCTGTTATCCTATATATAAGCCTCTCAAGATTACTTGATATAAGGATGTCCATCGACGGCGATGAAGTAAGTATAAACTCTCTTTTGCGGTCGTATGTACCGTTGTCAAAGAAATCAAAAAGGACTTTGTTTTCATTTGATGCGCACACAAGCTTCTCTATAGGAAGTCCCATGTTTTTTGCATAGTATGCCGCCAAAATGTTTCCGAAGTTTCCTGTAGGCACAACTACATTTATCTTGTCTCCTGATTTTATCGTTCCATTTTTCACAAGCTGTCCGTAAGCATATACATAGTAAACCGCCTGTGGCACAAGTCTTCCTATATTTATGGAATTTGCAGATGAGAACTGATATCCGTTTTCATCGAGTTTTTTTGCAAGCTCTTTGTCAGCAAAAATGTTTTTTACGCCGGTTTGAGCATCATCAAAGTTACCGTTTATGCCGACTACAAATGTATTTTTTCCGGGCTCTGTTACCATCTGTTTTTTCTGTATCGGGCTGACACCGTCCTTTGGATAGAACACTATTATGCTTGTTCCTTCGACATCTGCGAAGCCGGCAAGTGCAGCTTTTCCGGTGTCTCCTGATGTCGCGGTCAGGATGACTATCTCGTTTTTTACACCGTTTTTCTTTGCTGACGTTGTCATCAGATAAGGAAGTATAGACAATGCCATATCCTTAAATGCTATTGTTTTGCCATGGAAAAGCTCCAGATAATGCGCTCCGTCTTTTTCTACGAGCGGCGCGATCAACTCGGTGTCAAATTTTTTGTCGTATGCGCTGTTGATGCAGTATTTGAGTTCGTCCTCGGTAAAGTCGGTCAAAAACAGCTTCATTACTTCGTAAGCGGTCTCCTGGTATGTCATTGACGGGAGATCCGCTATGTCGAAATCAAATCTCGGTATCTCGGTGGGGACAAACAGTCCTCCGTCATCTGCGAGGCCTTTTAGGATCGCTTGAGACGCGGTTATGGTCTCGGTATTTGATCTGGTGCTGTGGTATCTGATTTCCATTTATGTTTCTCCTTTCACATTACAATCTGCTTATATTTGAGCGGGCCACCAAAAATGTCAAGTGCGCTGCCAATTGTGAAGTCGATGCGACCGCCTGCGACGGTCTTGATAACATCGATGTCCTCGTATGAGCCGATACCACCTGCATAGGTGATGATAGCCCTTGCGTCAGAGAGCACCGCCAGTAGCTCCTCATCCGGTCCGGCCTGCTTACCCTCTACATCTACTGCGTGTATCAAAAACTCGTCGCAATAATACGACAAGTCATTTACAAATTCAGCGGTGAGCACATGCTTTGTAAAGTTTTGCCACCTATTTGTAACAACATAGTACTCGCCGTCTTTTTTTCTGACGGAAAGGTCGAGCACAAGTCTGTTTTTCCCTGTTACATATTTTAGCTCTTCTATCCTGTCGAAGTGGATCTGTCCGTCGTCAAACACATACGATGTAACTATCACATGCGACGCCCCAGCATCAAGGAACTCTTCTGCGTTTTCAGGATTGATACCGCCGCCTATCTGCCACATTCCGGGAAATCTGTTTAGCGCCTGTCTTGCGAGCTCAAAATCAGCTTCATACTCAGGCGTACCGGCTTTGTCAAGTAGTATGATATGTCCGCCGGTCAATCCATCCCGCGCGTACATCGTCGCAAAGTCGACTGCACTCATATCGGAAACAAAGTTTTCCTTTACACCATCATCGTTTAAGCTGCCGCCGACTATCTGTTTGACTTTTCCTCCATGTATATCTATACAGGGTCTGAATCTCATATACCTCTATCCCCTTATTGTTATTTATAATTAATTATTTTTTTTGATATTTTTATTTTTTCATATATGGCTTTGTATTTTTCCGAATCATATTCTTCTATATAGTTTTCCGGAAACTCTTTTTTGATACCCTTTTCTTTTAGGATCGCAGCTGCTTTATTATAAGCTATCGCGGCCTTTACCTCGGTATCATATCTTCCGACTATGAAATCACCGTTTATATGTATCCTCGCTTCGTACACATAGCCGGATGCGGTTTTGTTTTCTTTTCTGATCACACCATGGTAGCGGTTGATGATCTCAAGGTTTGCCCTTCGATAATCAGTCTCATCACCATTTATAAATCTATAATCTCTTTGCTTAACGGCAAAGTTTTTGATCCCGTACCTTGATAGGATATTCACCTGCATTCCGAAATCAGCCACAAAAAGATGTCCGCCTCTGCGCATTATGCTGTGATCTGAAAAATAAAAAATATCATCACTGTCAAATATCAGATAATCATCCGGAGCAAAATAATAATAAAAATATTTTTCTTTCAGATATATCGGGGTTTTCATATACATGCCATTGTCTCTGAAGTTGATCAATATGACATATTTTTTGAAATCAAGAACTTTGTTTTTGCAATCACCAATTTCTATCTTTTTGTTGGACAATATTTTTTTTGCTTCTTTGTAAGCCCTGTGCGCTTCCTTTTCTGTTTCAAAGCTCCCGAGACTTATATGCTTTGATCTGTAGGTAACGGAGCTTCTGAAATAAAGAGTTCCATCTTTTTTTACACCTGTATATACTCCGCTAAGCATCGCATCCCCCGCTATATAACCGTTCCGATAACATACAAAAGCATCATCACAACAAGTATCACACCGTTTGATATTGCTCCTGTCACCGGTGTTATCATGTATATATCTTCTTTTCTGTAGCACTTAGCAGCAAGCACAAATCCAAAAACAGATATCGCAAAAACAATTATTCCAAAAAACCCTATCCAGAGCCCTGCGGCTCCTTTTTCAAACCAGGAACATACACACAAAAACAAAAGAAAAACAAGGCTCACAGCTCCTGCAACGAGGGATGCTATTCCCTCGGCAGGATGTGAACGACTTGAAAACTGTATCCTTTGTTTATTTTTGCGCCTTCTCATTTTCTAAGAACGATTCCCTTCTCCTCGAGCTTTCCAAGAATTTTGTCCATAACAGTTGTCACATCGGACTCCTCAAGAGTCCTGTCCGCTGCACGAAATCTGATGCTGTATGCCAGTGATTTTTCATTCTCTGCAACGTTTTCTCCCTCGTATACATCAAAGAGTGAGTACGCCTCAAGAAGCTTTCCTGCATTTTTCCTGATTATCTCTTCCACGTCTGCAGCAGGCACTTCTTTTTTCATCACAAGCGAGATATCCCTTGTAACAGCCGGGAAGCTTGCTATCGGGCGGAATTTGATATCTTTGTTTGCAACCTCTTCGATAGTCTTCATATCTATGGCAGCAATATAAGCCTCTGTTTTGATACCATAATTCGCAGCAACCTGCGGATGGATCTGACCGAGGTATCCCACATTTTTGTCTCCGATATAGATTTTTGCATGTCTTCCCGGGTGCATAAATGTAAGCTCATCGGCTGCCGGCTTGAAGCTGAACCTCTCGTTTATACCTATGGTTGCAAGTTCCTCAACACAGCCTTTTATATCAAAGAAATCACCGTCTCCGTACATTCCGAGCGTCAGCATCACTCTCTCATCCGGAAGCTTTTCAAGCGGCAAAGCCTCAGGTATATAAACCTTTGCAAACTCATACAATCTGATGTTTTTGTTCTTTCTTTTGTAGTTGGTTGCAAGGCTTGTAAGTATTCCGTTTAACGGGAGTGTACGCATTATTGAAAAATCAAAACCAAGCGGATTCGAGATCTCGATAGCCTTTCTGGAATCATCATTTTCCGGTACCATAAGCTTATCAAACACATCCGGACTTTCAAACGAATATGTCATTGACTCGGAAAAACCGTATTTTTCAACAATGTCCCTAGCGCTCTCACTTATCATTTTTGATCTTGATATACCACCGAGAGTCATCTCTGCTTTTGGAAGAGTTGTAGGGATTTTGTCATATCCGTAGAATCTCGCAACCTCCTCAGCAAGGTCTGACAGGCAAAGTACATCCTGTCTCCAGGTCGGGATATGTACTGTCTTTTTGGACTTATCCGGTACAAGGTCGACCATTTCCCAATACTTGCACATCTCGTCTTCACTGATATCTATTCCCAAAAATGAATTGATCTTGTCAGGATCGTATGCAACATCTATAGGCTCTCTTTTCACCGGGTAAACATCAACAACGCCGGATACAACATCGCCGGCATCAAGCTCTTTGATAAGCTCGCACGCACGGTTGATAGCCTCTATAGCTGTGTTTGGATCAAGTCCTTTTTCGAACTTGGCCTGGGCATCAGTACGCATACCGAGCTTTTTGCCCGACTTTCTGATATTTGTTCCGTTAAAGCAAGCTGCTTCAAAAAGCATTGTTTTTACATCATCGGTGATCATCGAGTTTTCTCCACCCATGATTCCGCCTATCGCTACAGGCTTTTCACCGTCACAGATCATCAGAGTATCAGCATCAAGCTCTCTTTCCTGTCCGTCAAGTGTCACAAATTTTTCTCCGTCATTTGCACGCTTAACAACGATCTTGTGCCCTGCAAGCGTATCATAATCAAACGCGTGCATCGGCTGGCCGTACTCTTCCATCACATAGTTTGTGATATCAACTATGTTGTTGATCGGTCTGATACCGCTTGCCGCAAGCCTTCTCTGCATCCATTCGGGTGACGGAGCAAGGCGGATATTTTTCACTACCCTTGCGATATATCTGGAGCACAACTCAGGTGCTTCTATAGATACCTCGATCAGGTCAGCAGCAGTCTCTCCTCCGGCAGTTCCCTCATCGGAGTCTGCAACTACAGGAGGTACAAACGGCTTTCTGAATGTCGCTGCAGCCTCACGCGCTATACCGATCACGCCGAAGCAGTCTACTCTGTTTGAGGTAACCTCGTATTCAAAGTTGGCATCACGTAATCCCAAAAGCTCGATAGCATCAGAGCCCACCGGAGCATCCTTGTAATTGTCATTATCACTCAGGATATATATGCCGTCTTCAGCAGCATCAGGATAGAATTCTTTTGATGATCCGAGCTCTTCGATCGAGCACATCATACCGAAGCTCTCAACACCTCTGAGTTTACCTTTTTTGATCTTGATCCCTCCGGGAGTTTTTGTCCCGTCATGTCCTCCTGCAACTCGTCCTCCGTCGAGAACAACAGGAACCTTTTGTCCTTCTTTTACATTAGGTGCGCCTGTTACTATCTGAACAGTCTGACCTGCCTCATCTATCTCAACCTGACATACAACAAGCTTGTCAGCGTCGGGATGCTTTTCTATTTTTTGAATCTTGCCGACTATTATTTTGTCAAGATCGGCGTCAAATTTTTCAAAAAATTCAACCTTTGTTCCCGACATAGTCATGGCATCCATATATTCTTTTTCCGTGCACTCAAGCTCGGGAACATATGCCTTTATCCAAGATAACGGTGTATTCATCTGTAAATCTCCTTTTTTATTTTGAAATTATAACCGCTGATTAAAACTGCTCGAGGAAACGCATATCGTTTTCATAGAGAAGTCTCATATCATCGATCTCGTATTTGAGGAGTGCTATTCTCTCAAGTCCGACTCCAAATGCAAAGCCTGTGTATTCATTGGGGTCAAGTCCACTCATCTCAAGCACATGAGGATGTACCATTCCACAGCCGAGGATCTCTATCCAACCCTCTCCTTTGCAAAATCTACAACCTTTTCCGCCGCACTTAAAACAGCTTACATCCATCTCTGCAGACGGCTCCGTAAACGGGAAATGATGCGGTCTGAATTTAGTCTTTGTATCCTCGCCAAAAAGCTTTTTTGCAAACAGATCAAGTGTACCTTTTAGGTCTGCAAAAGTGATTCCTTTGTCGATGACCATTCCCTCTATCTGGTGAAACGAAGGTGAATGAGTCGCATCCACATCATCACTTCTAAATACTCGTCCCGGAGATATCATTCTGATCGGGAGTTTACCTTCCTCCATCACATGAACCTGAACTGATGAAGTCTGTGTACGAAGAAGTATCTTGTCATTGATGTAGAAAGTATCCTGCTCATCCTTTGCCGGATGCCCCTCGGGGATATTGAGCGCTTCAAAGTTATAATAATCATACTCGATCTCAGGGCCGTCTACAACCTCGTATCCCATTCCGATAAATATCTTTTCAACCTCTTCGAGGGCGATAGTATTCGGATGGCGATGTCCTCTCTCAAGCTTTCTGCCCGGAAGTGTAACATCGATGACTTCATTTTTCATCTTTGCTTCCATACGAAGTTTTTCAAATTCATTTTTCTTTTTCTCAAGCACGCTTTCTATCTTTTCGCGTGTTTCATTTACCATCTGACCGACCTTTGGTCTGTCCTCCGGCGCAACATCTTTCATTCCTTTGAGAACTGCTGTGAGCTCTCCTTTTTTCCCGAGAAAAGCTGTTTTGATATCGTTGAGTTTTTCAAGCTTGTCACTTGAATTTATCTCACCGAGCGCTCTCTCAAGGATCTGATCAAGTTTTTCTTTCAATGATTCTTCCTCCTGGTTTGGTTACTATATGTAAAACTATATTGTCGATGTCAAAAAAATTCTCACCTTGACGGATGATAAACGAGCAATTGCATCGCTCCTAAATATCATCATTCTTAAGTGATCGGAACTATCAACGCTCCAACTCCCAAGTAAATCACAACCAATATCAATATAAATAATGCTATCGGAAACAGAAGCTTAAATCCATCCAAATGCACATTTTCTTTTCGCAAAAAAACAGCTCTTCGCCATATAAATACAAGCAGATGGACTACAAAAATACCCCCAAACAGGCCTGCGCTCTGCATCATATTTTTTTGAATAAAAAATGAAAACAGCAGCCATTCTATACCGAGTATCGTTCCCTGAAAAGGAAGTGTGAGCACATAGGGTATGCCGACCGTCCTCACCTCTGAGTCTTCGTCATCCTCTTCGGTTTCAGCCTCGGCAGTCTCATCGATCTCGACTTTTACTTCCTCGATATCCTCTTTTAATTCTCTGATATTTGAATACTGTTTATCAGGGTTTTTTTCGAGGCATTTTTCTATGACTTTTTTGTAGTTTCCCTGATAGCTTATCTTTCCTTTCGGCTCTTTGCCGGTGAGAAGCTCATGGAACAATTTCCCCAAAAACTCGAGTAAATTGAAACGTGGTCGCTTCGGATCTGCCGGCTCAAAATCAAGGAACTTCACATGACCGCCATTTGTTATAAATATATTGCTTTTTTTGAGGTTTCCATGGACTAATTCCGGCTGGATATCATTGATGGCTTTGACGGCTTCGCACACGCGATCCATTATTTTTGATGCCTCCGCTTCGGAGTACTTCGCTTTGGCTTTTCTTTTGCCATCCATTATCTCCTGGATCGTATATCCCTTCAGATAATCCTCCACCACAAGGGTGTTTCCGTCGAAATACTTGACATTGTGAATATGTGGCCATTCCGTATAATCAAGGTTCATCATCCTGTTGTAGAGCTTGTAGACATTTTTGTTGTGATACAACTTAAGCAAAGCCTCAGGTCTTCCCGGCTCTTTCATACAACGGACACGGTATATCGTCACATGACCGTTTTTCACGAGCGGCTCACCTGTAGGCACATACTGCTTTGTCACAAACTCTTCTTTTTCTGAAGCCATGACACCCTCCGGACTAATTTTTCATCAACTCAACTATTTTAGCATTTTACACCCCATAAGTCAATGACAAATCCCTTTTGTTGGTGTCAATGCCTTTGTATCTGAAAGCAAGCATTGTGATGTCATCGAACTGATCAGCCTCGCCTACAAAAATCCTGACATCCTCACGTACTGACGCCAAAATCTGCGTAAGAGATTTATCTTTTGTCTTGTTCAAAGCAACCAAAAGTCGGTCTGCATCATACTGCTCTTCTTTTTCATTTATGGCCTCAGGGATACCGTCGGTGTAAACAAAAATTTCATCTCCGACGCCAATCTCAAGCTCATACTCTTTCGGTTTGATTCCCTCCATAGTTGCAAGAGGCGGCGTATGTTTATCTTTTATGTATTCGTAATCCCCGTCTACCCTTCTGATAACAGGAAATTCGTGTCCTGCATTCGCGCATTTCATCACGCCGGTTTTCAAGTCAATTATACCTATCCAGGCTGTAACAAACATCTCCGCATCATTACCTTCACAGAGCGCATTGTTCGCCTTGAACAAAACTTCTGCCGGCGAGCCCTCTGTCTGAGCGTAGGTTCTGATTGCAGTTTTGCTCCTCATCATAAAGAGCGCTGCAGGAATTCCCTTTCCCGAAACATCCGCTATCACCAGCGCTACCTTGTCAGTATCAACAAAGAAGAAATCATAAAAATCTCCGCCGACTTCTTTCGCGGGATCCATAGTCGCAAACAACTCAAATTCATTTCTGTTCGGAAAAACAAAGTTTGTCGGGAGCGCGGATTCCTGTATCGTTCGGGCAAACTCCAGCTCCTGCTCGATACGTTTTTCCGCGGCATCTATATAACCTTTGAGCGCTTCCACCGTCTGGTTAATATCATCAGAAAGCGTTGCAAACTCAGAAGAATTGCGCACACCTACCACTTCATCAAGATTACCGTCAGTGATTTTTTCCAAAGATGTATTGATCATTTCTATATTTTTAACCACAATCTTGTGAACCAAAAATGAGATCAAAACATACATAACCGTAAAAATCAATATATACGAGAAGCCACTCTCGTACGCCTGTTGATCTCTGGCTTCAAAGATTTCAGTAGGGTCTGCCACACCCACCGCTCTCTGATTCGCGGCCTGAGTCTGTAGCACATACGTAAACAAAAAGCTGATGACGATAACGCCCGATATCACAGCAAAAAGCCATTTTTGAAACCTTGCCGAAACAGGCATATCCTCTTCCTTTTTTCTGCGGAACGGATTTTTCCACTCACCCGAGCACACCTGAAGAAGAACCGAAGACAACGCAAGACCGAGCCCCGTAAAAATGATCATTGGGATAGAGCAGGTTTTCACAACTTTGAACGCCATATGCATATCCGATCTGTGCGTGCCAAACACAACATACATATGGAAGACTTCCATAACCGCACCCATGAAAAATGCATAGAACGGCGATGGTTTTTTTCCTTTGAAAACCTTGAGCGCAAGTACCATAGAAAGCACACCTGCAAGACACGTAGATACTGAACATGCGATACGTGTGTATGCACCAATGCCGAAAAATTCTCCGACTATAAACCTCTCAATACCACCTATCAAACCTGCTATCAAACCGGAAACAGGATCAAAGAATAAACCGGCGGCAAGAGGTCCTATATCCCTGACATTTAACATCATATCGCCATAGTCAACACCGTAGTGTGTTGATGCAACAGAACACAAACCGTAAACCAAACCTATAAAAATTTTGTCTGTTACTTTCAATTTTCGATTTCTGGTCAACCACCAGATAATACCCGAAAGCGCAACATATGAAAGTGTCACTGCGGACATTTTTAGAATCATTGTAAACATGCTTTATCTGCTCCTCCTGCTGTCTTTAATTATTGCATAGCTTTTAATTCTTTTTTGTTTTCATACATAAGATTATCCGCGTGCTCAAAGACATCTGTAACCCTTCTGTCATTTTTCGGATCGTATTCTGATATTCCTATCGCAATAACCGGTCCTGATTTTTTGATATTATTCTGCATTACATTTACTCGCATTCTTCCCACGAGCTCTTCTCTTGAGTTGTAGTCATCTCCCTGCAGGAACACGACAAACTCATCTCCACCTATACGGTATACGGGACTGTGCGTAAATATATTGCAAATCATCTTCGCAGCTGCCTTGATAAGCTCATCTCCCGCCTGATGTCCTTCCGTATCGTTTACCTTTTTCAGGTCATTGACATCGCACACAACCACTGCGAAAGGTAATGTCCTTTCCTTGCGATCTATACTGCTTTGGATTGTTTCTTCCAACTCAGAATAAGCAGTTTTATTTTTAATCCCTGTCAATTCATCATGTCTTGCAAGCCTCTTCTCAGCATTCAATTGCTTTTGCTGCTCTTTTTGCCTTCTCATCTCGGCGTCAACATTCTCGATAGCAACAGTGAAGTGTTCCTTGCTCCTTGATAATCTGACTGATATTCTTGTGTACTGCGGTTCACCGTCTACAATCATTCTGTATCTGGCATCAACCTTTTTCTGATTCTCAAGCAATTTCATCAGATAATCTTTGTTAAGAATTGTTATCACATTTTCCCTGTCATCCTCATAAATGATTTCCGAAACTCTCTTGACCGCATCAACAAAAAAATCATCCCCCGACCTGCTGATTTCAAGATGTCCGTAAGCATCATCTATTGTGTATCCCGCATAAGATCCGTCTTTGACATCAACATAGTAGACCAAATCGTAGTTTGAAGCCAAACTCTCTGCGATATGTCCGAACGTTATTCGCTTTTTCGTGGCATTTACTGCAACTTTATGATCACGCTCGGCTCTTTTTTTGATTTTGGAAAGTTCAACCGCATACTCTATTTTTTTCGCCTCAACGATAAAAACATGTACCATACATGTTCCGATAAGCAGACCTATCGAATAGAGAGGAAGAAGCGGATATGCTTCCTGAAGGACTATGAAAACTGTCATTATAAGTCCCGAATAACCTGCAGCCTTATAGTGACTCCTCTTTTCACCTTGAGTTTTTCTCGCAACAATAAATGTATATACTGCTGTTGCAAAAAACAAACAAACCTGAATGGCGAGCAATACATTTCTGCCGTACTTAGGAAAATAATTAGCATCGGAATCAAAATAGAATATTATAGGTACGAAAGCATTTACAATAACAGCAATTAAAACAGAAACACTTATTGTCCATCCTGCACCGATAAGTATTTTGCTGAACAGCCTTTCCTGCCCCAGATATACAGCCACAAAACGCGTCCACAAAAGAACACTCGTTACCATAGTGAGGAAAAACACCGCGGTATCACCGTAAACCAAATATAAGATGTGTTTTGCGAAAAAATAACCCCACAGCACATCCGCCAGAATAAATATAAGCACACTAAAAATAAACTGGCGATATCGGCTTCTCGATAAAGCAGGTTCCTCAACCTCCTGTTTTATGAAATAATCTTTATTGATAATCAGAATCAGTATAAATGAAAGAATACCGAAACTGGCATAATACATATATTTACCCCCTGATTGCTATTCAAAAAACTCTCTAACATATTAAGAATAGCACATTTTTCGGGGAATTTCAATAAAAACATAGAAAAAGGTCAGCAAAAATAAGCCGAAAGAGCATCCTTGCATGTCTCTTCGGCTTATCGCTTATCAGATTATATTGTTAAGTAGTGATGTATTCGATTTTGGTTAACTAGCTTTTACTCGGGGATCCACTCGCGTCTTGCGGAAACATCGCGTTGCACGCCTCGAAAACACCTCGGCTGCGCAACGATGTTCCTCGCGAGTCCCCTCGTACAAAAGCAGTTAACACAAAATCGATTAATATACTACTGAATATCATTTTTTATAGTGACTCATCTACCGCCGGATAATAATTAAGTGATATTGAATTCAGCTTTAGACCGCTACTCATAATCTGTTTTTAAAAGTCCGCAAATAAATGCTCTTAAGGATCACATAAGCCTTGTCAAACACGAAAAATCCGACAATCCCGGCGATAGTCGCTACGAGATAAAAATAACTGCTTCCATAGATCGATTCGCTCAAAAACAGCTCCGGAAGCAGGAGGATAAGCGGTATATATACAGCCGCAAAAATGCCCGCCCGAAACAAATAATGTACCACCGTAAGCGTCACTCTTTCAGGGATTTTTTTCTCAAAAAATCTATATGTGTTTTCGGCTATCAGGATAAATGCTCCCATCCCAAGGAATAAAAAAACATGAAATTTGTTTGGATTCAATAATGCATCAAGTACAGCACATCCGAAATAATGCATGATCGACGCACCAAGACCGTATTCAACAGCTATGATCCCAACCAGATAGGATGCAAGCGCCGTGAAAAACACGGTGTTGATCCCGATGAATGTTCCCAACAATAGAAAAACAGTGCCTAATGCGGTCATCACGGCCACATAGGCAACCATTTTTGTTCTTTTTCTGATATCTTTTTCGTTCAAACCTTCCTCCATGACGAGCATTTATGCGAGTCACCGCATGCGTGCCTCAAGCACGCATGTCGGATCAAAGGATATTTGTGCTCGTCGCAAATATCCATGTGAAAAATCAGCGCATCGGCGTGATTTTTCACATTGCCTCCATGACGAACACTAACAACAACTACACAGATCTCCGCCCATGCACTCACAGCACGAATCCAGGCACCACAGATCGCAGCAGATATTCCCGGTGCCGCAGCCTCCGGTTCCATAACCGCCTCTTCCGTAGTTACCGTAGCCACCGTAGCCTCCGTAGCCACCGTATCCGCCCCCGAAAGGACTTCCTCCAAATCCCGAAGCCGATGCGTTTCCGCTTCTGAGTCTCTCGTAGTATGCACTGTACTCGGCGTTCGTCGGGTCCATATTGACCGCTCTTTGAGCATAATCAAGCGCAACCGCCGTGTTTCCGAGTCCGAGATTTGACACCGAACTGAAATAATACCACCTTGCATCACGTTCGGAAATACCATTCAATACATTTATCGCTTCGTTGTACTTTCCTGCCCTGATATAGTTTGCAGCAGCCATCAGATGCTGATCCGCCTGGCTTCCGCCTGTTCCCCCGTAGCCATAGCTCTGACTTCTGTATCCGCCACGACCTGATCTCTCCTCTACAATCTGGTTGTACGCAGCCTGTACCTCCTGAAATTTTCCTTCGGCCCATTCTTTTTGAGCGGGATCAGAGTATGAATCAGGATGATACTTTTTGCTCATCTGTCTGTATGCTTTTTTTATGTCTCTGTCTGACGCTTGCGGGCTCACTCCAAGGACTGAATATGGATCGTTCATTTCTTTTCTCCTGTCTTACATTTTTTACCGGACATTTTTATTCCTTCGTAGATTATATTTCTGAGTATCGGCAGATCTCTCTCGAGCGGAAGCTTTTCAAATTCCGCTATGCAGGCTCCCAAGTTTGCCTGCTGGAGACTGTCTATCCAGGCTCTGTATTCTTTTGTCATTTTTGTCATCAAAAATGGATTGAACGAGGCATTTTTAATGTCGTTTTCAAGATCACAGAGCGCATCTTTTATGTATATATATTTACCCAAATAATAACCGAATTTTTTGAGTATCGGAGCGAATGCATCATCCTTCATCGCAACTATTTCACTCATCATTTTTGCGAAAGGTCTTGTCACCAGATCAAGGTCTTCCGCCTCCATATCATCATATATTTTGTCAAAGCTTATCCTTGTTTTTCTTTTGCTTACAAGAAGCCTTGACAACAGCTCTTCTTTTTTGATGAATTTCGTAGTATCGTAGTCAGCACCGCACATCTCAGACCAGCGATACATATGATCGCGTTCTATCCTTCCAAGCTCTTTTAACGCATCCGATATAGCCTCTGCCTGTCTGGGGTATTTGCTTTCGACAAAGTCAGCCCTTCTGTCAAAAAGCCATTTGCCGAAAAATGCTTTTATGCTTTTTTCATCCTCCCAATCATCTCTCAGATTGTCCCTCGCAAGAAGCAGATTCATATCAGCCGCATACTCTGTTATTTCATTGCGGATCATATATTGTTTCCTGATCGGATGGATCGGGCATCTTCTTTTTTTTCTCTCAAGTTTCGGCTCATACAGCGAGCTTAGAAGCATGATCAAAAATGTCATGTCGTATGTCAATGTAAACCCTGCATCTGCTCCGTATTTTTTCCGAAGCATATGGCACAGTCCGCAATAATACCCTTTGTATTCGGCGAATTCCCTGATCTTTAATTCAGGTCTGTTTGCAGTGACATAACCAAACATTTTTACACTTCCTATCGTTTATTTTGAGCGTCTACCAAATGCTCACTCTGGTACATTTTTCTAAGCTTTGGTTTCTCTATTTTTCCTGTTGCATTTCTTGGTACATCCGCAAAAAATATCTTTCTTGGACGCTTGTATCTCGGAAGCTGCTTACAGAAATTATTGATATCATCTTCGTTGCAGGTCGAGTCCGGCACAAGCTGTATGATAGCTGCCGCGATCTCTCCGAGCCTGTCATCCTGAAGTCCGATAACGGCGACATCTTTGACCGGCTCATACTTACTGATGAAATTCTCTATCTGGACAGGATATATGTTTTCTCCACCGCTTATGATGACATCTTTTTTTCGGTCGACAAGGTATATAAATCCATCCTCGTCCATCTCCGCCATATCCCCCGTATAAAGCCATCCGTCGTGGAGAACCTCATTTGTCGCGTCCTCGTCATTGTAGTAGCAAACCATGACTCCCGGTCCTTTGACTGCAAGCTCTCCGACCTCGCCTTGTTCAACCTCTTTTCCGGTCTCGTCGATGATCTTTGTCTCCCAGCCGTAGCCCGGTACACCGATAGCTCCGACCTTGTGGATGTTTTCAACTCCAAGGTGAACGCATCCCGGTCCTATCGACTCTGACAAGCCATAATTGGTATCGTATTGATGTGAAGGGAAGTACTCCTTCCATCTTTTGATGAGACTCTGCGGCACGGGCTGTGCACCGATATGCATAAGTCTCCATTGATCGAGATTATAGTCTTTTATCTTGAGCCTTTTTGCATCAAGCTCTACAAGTATATCCTGTGCCCACGGCACCAAAAGCCATACAATGGTGCATTTTTCATTTGATACGGTCTCAAGTATTGTCTGCGGACTTACGCCTTTTAAAAGAACTGCTTTTCCGGCGCTTATCAAGCTACCGAACCAGTGCATTTTTGCACCTGTGTGGTACAGTGGCGGGATGCACAAAAATACATCGTCTTTGGTCTGTCCGTGATGCTTTTGTTCTACCTCACACGAGTGGACAAGTGCTCTGTGCTTATGAAGTATAGCTTTGGGAAATCCTGTTGTTCCCGATGAAAAATAAATAGCCGCATCGTCATCATCGGAGATTGGGATCCCCGGTGCCAAAGACGCGCAGTTCGCGGCCAATTTATCATAATCCTCCGCAAACGAAGGACAGTCTCCTCCTACATAAAACAGCAGTCTGTTTGTGCTGATGGAATCAGCTATCTCCTCGATTCGTCCGATAAACTCAGGACCGAATACCAAAACATTTACCTCTGCGAGATCGAGGCAGTACTCTATCTCATCAGGGGCGTATCTGAAATTAAGCGGAACCGCAAGGGCTCCGGTTTTCAATATTCCAAAGTATATGGGAAGCCACTCGAGACAGTTCATCAAGAGTATCGCTACCTTGTCTCCTTTTCGGATCCCTCTTGACATCAAAAGCTGTGCAAATCTATTTGCTTTTTCGTCAAACACTCTCCAGGTTATCTCCCTGCGATAGTGCGTCGTGGGATTGGCTTCAATGAGTTCATAGTCGCGCCAAGTGACTCGTTTTTTCTCCTGTATCTCAGGGTTGATCTCCACAAGGCAGACGTCCTCGGGGTATAGGCTTGCGTTTCGTTCAAGAAAATTTGTTATTGGCATGTTGCTTCTCCTTGCTACGTTTATTGTTTTATTTTTTTTAGCAATTATTATTAATAATACCCTATTCGATTTTGGTTAACTAGCTTTTACTCGGGGATCCACTCGCGTCTTGCGGAAACATCGCGTTGCACGCCTCGAAAACACCTCGGCTGCGCAACGATGTTCCTCGCGAGTCCAAACACGGATGTTTGCGTGAAATACGGCGAACACGAAATCTTGCACACGGATGTGCAAGATGTGAAGCCGTAGTTCTTGACCTCGTACAAAAGCAGTTAACACAAAATCGATTAAACTCCTACTTGACATATTATTTACTATCGTTGCAAAAGCAGCTCGCATCCAAGCCAAACTTTTCAACAAATATCTGCATCGTATCCTCCCACGAGAACAGCGGAAAATCACTGGCAGACAAAAACGCATCCCGATCGACCTTTGCCCAGCCGAACTCGTCCCAAACACCGAATGTCATAAACCCTCCGGCTTTGGCGCTGTTTAGAGCCATCACAATATCCTCAAACACGGCACATTCCCCCGGCGCCACGCCGAGCTTTTCTGCCGTCATCAGATATATGTCCGGTTTATCCTTTGCGACTCCCACATTGTCTGTTTCAGTGATCACTTCAAACATATCGTATATATTTAATCTCTCAAGACACGCCTTAAACACTCTCGAGATATTGGTCGTTGCTATGCCCAACTTGACATTATTATTTTTCAGAAGATTCAGCACCTCGAGTGCACCGGGCTTAAGCATAACGTCGTTGGCGTATTTTTGCTCAGCCATCAGGTTCCACTCTTCCATGATATCTTCCGGAGTCTCGTCAAGATCAAATCTCTCTATCGTGTATTCGGCAACCTCTCGAAACGTCATCGGGGCAATGATCTTTGAATAATCGTCAGGCACCTCTATCTCCCTTTTTCCGAGAAACTCGATATCCACCTGCGACCACACATCCATTGAATCAAGCAGCGTCCCGTCGAGGTCAAAAATAGCCCCCTTGATATTACTCATCGAAATCCTCCGCGTTGTGATATACGTTTTGAACATCGTCTTCGTCATCGAGAAGGTCGAGGATTTTTTCGAAGTTTTTCTTGTCCTCTTCTGATGTCAGGCTCACATAGTTTTGAGGAATCATTGTGATCTCTGCCTGTGCCATCGGAACTCCGGCTTTCTCAAGCTCTTCTCGTACAGCAGAAAAATCCTCCGGCGCCGTGACGATCTCATATGAGTCATCCTCCTCTGAAAAATCCTCCGCTCCCGAGTCAAGTGCGAGCATCATAAACTCATCTGCATCTGTCTCATACTCTTCCTTGTCTACAAGTATCTGACCTTTTTTGTCAAACATATAGGATACGCAGCCTGTGGTTCCGACGTTTCCGCTACCTTTTGTAAATGCATTTCTGACATTTGCCGCAGTACGGTTTTTGTTATCCGTCAGTGTCTCTACTATGATGGCCGTTCCTCCCGGTCCATAGCCTTCGTATACGCAGCTTACATAGTTTACCGCATCCACATCTCCTGCTGCTTTTTTGATACCTCTTTCTATGGTATCGTTTGGCATGTTGTTCGCTTTTGCTTTTGCGATCACGTCCCTAAGCTTAGAGTTTGCCGCAGGGTCCGCGCCGCCCTCTTTTACTGCCACTGCGATCTCACGACCGATAACGGTAAAGATCTTTCCACGCTTTGCGTCGTTTTTCTCCTTTTTGTGTTTGATGTTGGAAAATTTACTATGTCCTGACATCTTGTTTTACCTCCAATACTTTTACTCTATACCTTGCAAAAATCAACTTATGCTCGGTTTATTTTTTTTCTTAAAAATGAACCTCTCGTGCATCCTCATCCCAGCTTCACGCGCATTTTTTCATAAAAGCTGATGCCCCCCATGTGGATCATTTCAAATGTCTCATCTGCTTTTCTGATGACAAATTCATCACCCGTAGCAGCCTCTCCCAAAAGCATTCCGTCACCGCGTATAGCAGCTTCATCGGAAAAATCAGCTTTAGTTTTGTCTATTTGCATCCTGATGATACATTTTGACGAAACGATGATAGGCTTTTTGCTAAGCGAATGCGGACAAACAGGAGTTATGATGAGTGCATCCATATCAGGTGCAAGCATCGGCCCCTGTGCTGAAAGATTGTATGCTGTAGAGCCTGTTGGTGTTGAGATAAGCACACCGTCGGCAACGTAAGTATCCACATATATATCATCCACGTATATGCTCGTAGAGATCATATGACCAAAATCGCGTTTACATACAACAAACTCATTTATAACAGGACCTACTACTCTGTTTCGTCCGTTCTGGTGGATCTCGCAGGAAAGTGCGATTCTTTTTTCAATCTCATAGTTGCCCGCAAGCAACTCTCCCAAAGCAACATGAAGCTTTGGTCGCTCGACTTCGGTCAAAAACCCAAGCGTCCCGAAATTGATACCGAGTATCGGGATATTTTTCCCGGCCACCTGCTTGGCAACCTGGATCACGGTCCCATCACCACCGAGCACCATAGCTATATCAGCAGGCTCTGACGGTATCTCGGAGAACTCCGTGACTATGCGGATATTTTTGACCTGTTTTTCAAGGATCCTTTTGATCTC
The DNA here is from genome assembly GCA_947166015.1 of uncultured Lachnospiraceae bacterium. Lineage (GTDB taxonomy): Bacteria > Bacillota > Clostridia > Lachnospirales > Lachnospiraceae > Eubacterium_F. Next base: position 9,934 of record CAMVCQ010000002.1, on the reverse strand, counting down.
CTCCGCAGTTTCAAGCCCGGGTTCTTTTTCTCTGTCAACAAAAATGACCACATTATCCATCGCTTTTCACCTTTAGCAATTTTGACTGTTTTCTGCCTTTGAGCACCAGATAAATGATGATAGGCAGGTATGTAAGTCCCGGCAGTATAAATCCGACATACTTCAAGTCCTGTGCCTGAACATATATATTAAATACTCCATGATAAATAATTGCCAAAATAAGCAATGCTGTAGTTCCCGGTATGGCAAGCTTTCTTCTGAGACGAACATAGGTCATTCCATATCCGACTGCCGCCGTACAGATACCGTGCATCAGGGCTGCCGAGAAACCTCTTGCAAGTGCCCACGGAATGCTTACACTTCTGACATTTGAAACAAGGATATATGCGTTTTCAAACAATGCAAATCCTATACCACACGCAAATGCTATCGACACATATCTGTCTCTCTTTTCCGGGAAACAGTACACAAACATAAGCACCGGTATTGCTTTTGCGATCTCCTCCGTGGTCGGAGTTATCGTCGTTGTTACATACAGCACATCATTGTCGAAAGCCTCAAGCATTATTACGTTTATTTCAGAGATAAACAGTGCGACCGCCAAGCCTGCAAGTATATATATAACTATATCTCTTGACTGTTTTTGCACCAGCGGAACACTTATCAAAAGAGGAACAAAAATACAAATAAACAGAATAAATCTCAGATTGCTATCATCCATTTTCGTCCTCCTTACATACTTGATTTTTTCAGTCCGTACGAGATCAACGGTATCATCATCAAAGCAACTACCGCCGAGCACGAACAACTGACAAGTGTCAGGACTTCATTGTTACGACTGAGAGCAAAAAACTCTGTCATACTTGACACCACATAGCACAGTGCAAGGAAGTTGTACGGTCTCAGGCTTTTGACCACACCGAAATCAACATCAGGTATGACGAGGTGTTTCAAATGATAATACGAACTCCAAGACGCAAATAACGCCAAAACAGCACCCTGTATCTTCCATACCAATGCTGTCTCTCCCACATAGAACAACTGGAAGTATGCCGCCAAAACAATCAAAGGAGCTATAACAGCTATCCTACGATATTTTTTAAATCCATCTGAGCCGTCATCAACGATCGAATCAAGTGCTCCGAAATTTGATGAAAAGAAAAATATGAAGCTTCCTATGGCGGCGAGGGTTCCAAGCTGGAAACGACCTATTATATCCCCTCCGGTCAGTAGACGCGATACATTGAAAATTCTACCGACAACAACACACAAAATCGCAAATGTGATCATCTGTCCGTAGAGTGCTTTTTTTGCACCAAAAAACTTTGTAGCGCCGTAGACAAAACCTATGAATGCCAGCGCACAGACGATAATGTTTGCGAGCAAATACAGATTCAATTGCAAATCCTCCCGAAAATATACCAGCTTTGTCAAAAGCAAAGGAATCACCGAATCATCAAATATTTCAACAACTCAATGAACCATTATATCACAAATCTTTTATTGATTCAACCACATTTCTCCAATTGATCCGGTTTTACTCACTAAATTCTATTTTTTTTAATAATTAACGAAAGTTTCAATTTCCGGTTCATTTTTTACCGATATGATTATTTCAAGTAACCATTTTTATTTGGCACCGTTGTGAGCTTCATCCACGGTTTTGTTTATTGTTTCATCTGTTATAATAATGCTTGATCCATCCGTCTTTTCAACTCCTCTGCACTTTAGGTGCAGCAGGTATTCAATGTTTCCCTCCGGTCCTTTTATGGGTGAGTAATCAAGTCCAATCGCATCAAATCCGGCTTCTTCAGCGTATCCGAGGACATTTTTTATCACTTCTTTGTGAACGCTTGCATCCCTTACTACGCCTTTTTTTCCGACCTGCTCCCTGCCGGCCTCAAACTGCGGCTTGATCAGACACACCATCTGCGCATCATCCTTCATCAAAAGCCTTACCGGTTGCAGCACTTTTTCAAGTGATATAAATGCGACATCTATTGATGTGAATTCTATCCTGTCATCAATCTGATCGGGTGTCAGATACCTGATATTGGTTTTTTCCATCACGACAACCCGCTCATCATTTCTAAGCTTCCACGCGAGCTGATTTGTTCCGACATCGACTGCGTAGACTTTTGCCGCTCCGTTTTGGAGCATGCAATCGGTAAACCCGCCCGTGGACGACCCTACATCCATGCAGATACGCCCGTCAAGGCTTATGGGAAACACCTCCATAGCTTTTTCGAGCTTAAATCCCCCACGGCTTACATAGGGCATTTTTTTTGCCCGAAGCTCGATCCTCGCCTCTTCTTTTATCATCGCGCCCGCTTTGTCTTCGCGTTGGTCGTCGACAAAAACCTCACCGGCCATGATGTGAGCCTTTGCCTGGGTTCGCGACTCGACCAGACCGAGGTTGACGAGTAGTATATCAAGTCTTTCTTTCATAATTGTTCCTCTACATATAAGTATCGTTTGACTTCTAACATCAATCACGCAAGGACCGCTTCCGCTTATCGCGTAGCCAGTAGCAATGGTCATCGCAAACGATGACCTGCAAGTTTTACTTCGTAAAACTTGGTGCACGCGTTGAGAATACCAAGGTCTCATACCGACGACGCTCAAGTCCTTGCTTAAATTGATTTAGAAGTCAAACTTATCTGAGATTGCTATTATAGCATAATCTATTTTGATTTTAGATAAGCATCTAACACTCTATCAAAAATACTTGATGTGTCGAGCCCATACTTTTCGAATAGCTCATCCCTGCTGCCGTGCTCTATGAATGCGTCGGGGAGGGCGATATTTACAAAAGACTTTACGCTTATTTTTTCCGCTGTCAAAAATGCCCCTACCTGCTCTCCAAAGCCTCCCCTTGTAGTGCCGTCCTCTATCGTCACGACCACTCTGTGCTTAAGTGTTAATTCTTTTACAAGACTCTCGTCAAAAGGCTTTATAAATCGCATATTTACAACAGTTGCACGGATCTTTTTTTCATCAAGTTTCAGAGCTACCTCAACAGCCGGTTTGACCATCTCTCCGACCGCAAGTATCAGCACTTCTTTTCCTTCTTTTATGACCTCGGCTTTGCCGTACTCTACCTCAACTGAGTCGGTCTCAAAAGCGCACGCCTCTCCTCTCGGATAGCGGATCGCAACAGGTGAGTCCATCTCTGATAAAGCAAAGTCAAGCATCTCCGATAACTCCGCGCCATCCTTCGGTGCCATCACTGTCATTCCCGGGATCGATGAAAGATAAGCTATGTCATACAGCCCCTGATGCGTGCGACCGTCCCGGCCGGTGATCCCGCTTCTGTCAACGGCAAATATAACGGGAAGGCTGTTTAGACTCACATCATGGATCATCTGATCGTATGCTCTTTGCAAAAATGTCGAGTATATCGATACTATAGGTCTAAATCCGCTCGCGGCAAGCCCGGCGGCAAAAGTAACTGCGTGCTCCTCCGCTATACCGACATCATAGGCTCTGTCGGGGTATTTTTCCATGAAATCAACAACGCCGGTTCCCTCCGGCATAGCTGCACATATGGAAACGATCTCAGGATGATCTTCTCCTGCACGCACAAGCCACTTTCCGAAAACATCTGTATATGTATCGGTATGAACCGCTTCGCTCCCCTCAGGAATCCCGGTTTTTATGTCAAACTTTGCTATCCCATGAAAGAGCTCCGGGTTTTCCATAGCCGGCCTGTAGCCCTTGCCTTTTTGCGTTATGACATGGACCAAAACCGCTTCATTTTTCAAGGATGCAGCCGTCTCAAACGCTTCCCTCATCTCAGCTATATTGTGACCGTTTATGGGACCGATATAGGTAAGTCCCATATCTTCAAAAAGCATACCTGTCAAAAAAAGCCTTTTCAATGAATCCTTGGCTTTTCGCATCTGTCCTGCTATCGGATCACCTATCACAGGGATTTTGTCAAGCGCGTCCTCTACGGACAGCTTCAGATCTCTGTATTTTGTATTTGTCCTTATTTTTGCGAGATAGTTTGACATTCCTCCGACATTTTGTGCGATAGACATTTTGTTGTCGTTAAGCACGATCACAAGCGAGGTTCCCAGCGCCGCGGCATTATTCATAGCCTCGTACGCCATTCCACCCGAAAGCGCTCCGTCACCTATCACCGCAAATACTTTTTCATCTGTTCCTTTCAGATCCCTTGCTTTTGCAAATCCCAGCGCAGCAGAGATTGAAGTCGAGCTGTGCCCCGTATCGAACGAATCCGAAGCATCCTCTGCAACCGAAGGAAATCCGCTCACTCCGCCCATCTGTCTGAGCGTCCACAGTGCATCTGCGCGTCCGGTCAGGATTTTGTGCACATACGACTGATGCCCCACATCCCATACAAGCTTATCCTCAGGAAATGTCAGACACAGATGAAGCGCCATCGTAAGCTCGACCACACCGAGGTTTGAAGCCAGGTGGCCGCCGGTCTCACTGACCGTCCTTACAAGCTTACGCCTGATCTCTTTGGCAAGAGCTTTGTACTCACTCGGATCGATGTTTTTTATGTCATTTGGATAATTGATCCTGTCAAGTATTCGTTCCAATTATGATTCCCTCTCAACAAGTCTTAAAAATACGTCCATGATAAATCTTTTGGTGGTTTCCGTTCCCGAAGGATTTTTCAAAAGATTAAACAGCTTCAGAGCATCATCCGTGTATGCTTTCACGGCTTTTTCACTCTCTTCGATCCCGTGATGAGCAACATAGGTTGATTTGCCGAGCTCTTCATCGCTGTGGATCGGCTTGCCGAGCTTTTCTTCTGTTCCTATCACATCGAGGATATCGTCTCTGATCTGGAATGCAACACCTATTTCACAACCGATCCTTTCGATCGTGTGTATATCAAATTCATCTGCTCCGCCAAGTACCGCTCCAACCATCATTGCAGCTGCGATCAACGCTCCTGTTTTGTTTCTGTATACATACAAAAGCATCTCGTCGTCCACGAAGTCTCCGTTGTATTCTACATCAACCACCTGACCGCCGATCATTCCACCGACTCCCGCTCTGGCGGATAGAAAATCAAATGCTTTTACAGTTCTTTGCATCTGCTCTTTTCTCGATACTCCGCTCTTTGTTTCACAGGCATATATGCTTTTCATAGCATAAGCGATCTGCTCATATGCCATATTTAATAATGCATCGCCTGCAAGTATTCCCATTGCTTCGCCATACTTTTTGTGTGTGGTCTCTTTGCCTCTGCGCAGGTCATCATTATCTATAGCAGGCAGATCATCGTGCACAAGGCTGTATGTATGGATCATTTCTATAGCCGCCATAAAGTGTCTGAGGACTGACTCGTCTCCTCCTCCGTAGAGCATGAAAAACTCTCTCATAAGCAGAGGTCTCAGCCTTTTGCCACCGGCATTTATACTGTAGTTTGCAGCCTCTATGATCGTTTTTGCATATCCTGATTCCGCACCTAATAATCCTTTGATTATTTCATCGACTTCTTTGATCTTTTTTTCTAACATGATTTCACTCCCCGTCCATCAAGACTTTCAATTCTTTTTCTACTCTGTCAATGGTAGAGTTTCCTTGTTTGACTAACTCCATCCCTTCGGAAAACACTTTGTAGCTTTCTTCGAGTGAGAGTGGTTCGTTTTCAAGTCGGTCTACTTTTTTCTCGAGTTCTTTCATTATCTCGTCGAGTTCCGGTTGCTTTTTTTCAGCCATTCGTTTTGCTCCTCCTGTGTCGCAGTCCATGTGTAACAATTTGATTAATAATAAATCTGTTTTGCTAAAGATTTAATTTATTGGTTTTTGCTAATGGTTTTAGTTTTTTTCTGATAACTACTAAACTTATAATGTTCAGGATTTATCAATCATTACTTCTGTAACGTTGGTAACCAATCGGCCATCTGACATAGTCAGCGTCAAGGAATCCCCCTCGTTTACTGCAGCCGCCCCGGTGACGGCGCTGCCCTCGCTATCGGAAACAAATGCGTAGCCTGATTTTAGTCTTTTAATCGGGCTTACCGCATCAAGCCTTGTTGCGATATTTATAAAATCATTTTTCTTGTTTTCAAATATCCTTAGAGCCGAAGTTTTCAACTGATGAGTCAGCTTTTCAAGCTTTTCTTTTGACACCTCGAGCTTATGTACCGGGCTATGTGCGCTCAGTCGTTCTGCGGCTCTGGCAACTCTCATTCTTTCATCACGGATGATTGTTTCCATCGCTCTTTGCAGTGATACCTCATAGCTGTCAAGCCTGTCAAACACTTCTCTTACATCATATACTGTAAGCTCCGCGGCTGCTGTCGGTGTTGCAGCTCTTAAGTCCGCAACAAAATCAGATATTGAAAAGTCTGTCTCATGCCCAACCGCTGATACTATAGGCGTATTGCATTCATATATCGCATCTGCTACAACCTTTTCATTAAACGCCCAAAGGTCTTCCATCGAGCCGCCTCCACGGCCTATTATTATTACATCTACGCCCTCTTTGTCAAGTCGTTTTATACCTTTTGCAATCTCTTCTGCAGCTCCCTCTCCCTGCACCGCCGAAGGATACAACACTAACTGTACATAGGGATTTCTTCTCGCAGCCGTAGTCTGTATATCGTGTATCACGGCTCCTGTTTTTGCAGTTACTATTCCGACTGTTTTTACATATCTTGGTATTGGTTTTTTTATGCTTTCATCAAAGTATCCTTTTTCCTCTAATTCAGCTTTTAGTTTTTCATATCTTTCGGCTATGGCACCGTCACCGACTGATTTTATCTTTTTTGCATAGAGCTGTATTTTTCCATCGCGCTCATACATATCCATCGTTCCGCCGATGATGATCTCCATACCGTTTTGCAACTCAAAATCAAGCCCTTTTGCGCGGTCTCCGCGAAACATCACGCAGGGAAGCTGTGAACGGTCATCCTTGATAGAAAAATACATATGTCCTGAGGTCGATTTGTAGTCCTTGAGGTTTGTCACTTCACCCTGGACAAAAACGACCGCGAGTTCTCCGTCTCGCTGGATCAGTTCTTTTATATATGTATTTAATTCTGTTACAGTATATGTTTTTCGATTCATGCTTTATACCTGTTTATGCTAATTGTTAATTCGATTTTTGATGATTACATTTACTCTTGTTTTGAAATATTTTTATCATATAAAGTTAGTGTGAAAAATCACATTTAATTATACACTATCATCAAAACTGCTGTAGCATTTCCTGATATATCCGGTCAATGAGCGATTCATCCAGCTCCTTGTCAAGAAAAATCTCCACTGCGTACTTAGCCTGCGCGATAAGCATTTCAAGTCCGGTGATTCCTTTCATTCCAAGCTCACGCGCCTGTGCCACAAGCTTTGTTGTGATCGGATTGTATATAACATCAACAACTGCGGTGCATTTTTTAAACGGCGCGAGGTCGATCGGTGATGAGTCGACATCAGGGTACATTCCGACCGGACTTGTATTTACTATCACCTCTGCATCGGTATGCGATCTGTATGCTTCCTCGTAGGTTACAGCTTCACCGTCCGAGATGCGCTTAACTATGACAAGCTCATCTGCACCGAGAGTTTTCAGTGCCGCCTTGACCGCCTGAGCTGCACCACCGTTTCCTAGATCGATCACTTTTTTCCCCGCAACATCTATAGAGTTTTGCTTAAGCATATATATAAATCCGGGGTAATCAGTATTGTATCCGAACAACTCACCGTCTCTGTTTACTATCGTATTTACCGCGCCTATTTTTTGCGCTCCATCGTCTAATTCTTTCAAATACGGTATTACCATTTTTTTGTACGGGATGGTTACATTTATAGCCTTGAAATCAGCTTTTTTCATAAACGGATGAAACTCCTCTTCCGTAAGAGGACAGAGCTCGTATGTATAATCAGCGAGCTTTTCGTGAATTTCTTTCGAATAGCTGTGTCCCAGTTTTCCCCCTATTAATCCGTACTCCATTTCAAAAATATCCTTTCGAGATCCGCAAATCATACCGGATCAATCCTTGCATATCGTGCTCAGAACTCCGTTTACAAACGAGTAGCCTTCATCCTGACCATAGTCCTTTGCTAATTCCACCGCCTCATTTATGGCAACCGGCACCGGGATATCATCATCGTACAGTGCCTCATACACAGCCAATCGAAGGATGGCAAGCTCCGCTTTTGCGATGCGATTCAGTTTCCAGCCTTTTGACGCTTCGGATATTTTTTCATCGATCATCGGCAAAAGTGGTATGATTTTTTCCATCGTTGCAGCTATTTTTTCTTTTTCATCGTCCTCCAATGGATCCTCTTTTACAAGTTCATCCAAAAAAATGTCCTGCTGCTCGTCGTATTCATCATTATAAAAATCCATCTGATACAACAACAAAAATTCACAGGTTCTAATCTCATGTCTTGTAGCCATTTTTCACCATCCTTAGTTTATTTTGAAAGCTTTTACATCAGTTTAAATAATGCTATCATTATGATCACAAGGAATTGCAAAATCGTATTTCCATAAAAGCAAAAATGCCTGTGTTTGTTGACACAGGCATCGTTTGATATCATAATCAATCCTTTGGAAGAGAAACCCCTGTTATGTTTACATCTACCTGGGCACAATTAAGTCCCGTCATTGAATTGATTGCCGAAGCCACTCTGTCCTGGATTTTTGCACATGTTTCCGGTATACTGTATCCATATTTTATAGTGATTGCAAGCGAAACATACGCTTCGTCATCAACAACTTCGACCTTAACTCCCTTTGCATTGTTTTTTACACCGAATTTTCCTGCGAGCTCGTTTGAAAACGATCCGTTCATAGCTTCGACTCCCTCAACCTCCGTTGCTGAAATCCCTGCTATCGATGCAACAACCTCATTAGCGATCTGAATTTCTCCGATTTCCTGATTTTCCATTCTCCTATCCTCCAATCCGAAACGCACGCATATCTAATCGTGCACTTTTGTGACGCTTCGGCACAAATTGCCTGAAAACACATATTCCATACTACCATGTAATCACAAAAAAGTCAAGAACTGACACTTCCTAAAATAGCTTTCAAAGCCATCATTATGCAGAAGGAGCGGACGCGCCGCTCCCAACCTTATTTTCATATTTTATTTTTAAATCTCAGTCATCTCAAGCTCCACCGGGCAATGATCCGATCCAAGTATATCCGTATGGATCTGTGCCTCTTTGATCCTGTCAGCGGCGTCCTCCGACACCAAAAAATAATCAATGCGCCATCCGGCATTTCTGCTTCTTGCGTTGAATCGATATGACCACCAGCTATATATGTCAGTCATATCAGGATACAGTTTTCTGAAACTATCGACAAACCCCGCATCCAAAAGCTCATCAAACTTTCCTCTCTCTTCGTCGGTAAATCCCGCATTATGGTGGTTTGATGAGGGGTTTTTCAGATCTATTTCCTTGTGCGCGACATTCATATCACCCGTAACAATAACCGTCTTTTTTGATTTAAGTCCAACCAGATACTCTCTGAATGCATCCTCCCACTGCATACGATAATCAAGTCTTTTCAATTCATTTTGTGAGTTCGGAGTATATACGCACACAAAGAAAAATGTTTCGAATTCGCAGGTGATAACCCTTCCCTCGTGGTCGTGCTCTTCCACGCCGATACCGTAGGTGACATTTATCGGCTCATTTTTTGTAAACACTGCCGTGCCTGAGTATCCTTTTTTTTCGGCATAGTTCCAATACTGATGGTATCCGGGAGTCTCGAGATCTATCTGACCCTCCTGGAGCTTGCTTTCCTGTATACAAAAAATGTCCGCGTCGAGACTTTCGAAGGCTTCCATGAAATTTTTTCCGACGCACGCGCGGAGTCCATTAACATTCCAGGATATCAGCTTCATCACGTTTTTCCCCCTTTAGTTATTTCTATAGAATTATTAATTAGATGTGTACTAATCAATTTTAGGTTGACTGCTTTTGTACGAGG
>CAMVCQ010000001.1 GCA_947166015.1 uncultured Lachnospiraceae bacterium | reverse complement strand
GAGATATATGTTCCGAGCAAAACAGGAGACGGAGTGCCTGTAGAAAAAAGAAATAAACAGCTTGAAGCTCTGTCTGCTTTAGACGATGCAAAAGGTGAGTTTCAAACTGCGATATTAAAAGTTACCTATGCGCTTTCGGTGCTCGGAGTGATCGAATTCCCGGACGGATATACAGTCGATCCGACAAATGAGTTTGATATACATCAAAACGAATTTATGGACAGGATCATAAATATGCTTGCGGGTGCGCTCGTACTTGACAGAAAAGATTTCACCGAAAAGGTGATATATGATGATACAACATTCGAGGATGTTTTGTCGGATATTATCAGGTTTATGATGACGGTTTCAGATGAAAAAAAGAAAAAATTTGCAGAAGAAATAAGCAAGATCAAAACAGACAAAACAGGGCTTCAGCTTGCAGGAATATCACTTGGATTAAACGATGTGATAAAAGCAGTTCATGAGGGATACAAAGACTTACCGGAAGACAGAAAAAATGAGATCTGTGATTTTTTGCGCGTCATACTTGAGCCAAAGCTTAAAAGTGTTTTTTCTGATTATGAATATCAAAAGATCAGCAAAGTCTGGAGAAGTCTTGTGTATGTATTTATGGAGCTTGCACACTATGATTATGTTCACAGTGACGAAAAAGGTCTGGTTACTATCGGCACTATTATTCACAACATGTCATTGATAGGAAAAATGCACCATCCGGAATTATACCTTGCGAACTTAAGGTGTCGTGACAGTTATTATAACGACGAAGTAGAAAGTCTTCCGGACAAAATAAAAATGACAAATATAACCATCTGCGATTCGGAATATATAAGCGGCGAAGTGTACAAAGAAGGAGAAAAAATAGCTGATATAAATAACGGAGAATTAGTCTCGTCAGATGACATCAAACTAGAGATCATCGGCACGGTAAACGCAAAAGAAAATCTCCAAAAAGATGAGAGCGGAGAGCTGTATTGTATCCCTGAAAAAACATCCGAAAGAAAGATAAGAGTCGGCGAAGGAGAGTACAGTATCACACTTTCAGCAGGCGATCCCGACAAGGACAAAAGCTTTGCAGGTTGGTATGATAAGGAAGGAAAGCTGTTATCTTCAAAAAAAGAATACACAATAGAAGTAAAAGACTTGAAGGCGTCTGTAAATAATGTCAAGCCTGTATACAAATCAATTCAGCAGGTTTCAAATCCGAAACCGGAATCAAATGAAAACACCTCCGGTGCAGGGCTCGTATGGTGGCTTCTTGGCGGAGTCACCACAGCCGCAGCAGGCGGAGGCGGTTATGTAGTCTGGCGAAGGTTTAAGAAAAAGAGCTGATGTCCTCAAAAAACAAAGGAAGCTTTTCTTTGAAAAGTTTCAGCGCCATATCCGAAATCTCTCTCATCTGCGGATGAGCGGCTTTGTCGGAACGAAGTCTGAAAAAGTTCCTCCACGCACGGATGTTCATAGTCACAACGATCTCTGTTTTGAGACTGTTTGGAAGCACCGATCTGGCCTCCTGCGGAGTTGCGCCGGCTTCAAGCATCTCGAAGTAAGCTTTTTCGCTTTCTTTCATCGATCTTTCCCAAATCTCATATTTTTTCCTGTCGTTTTCGTTGTTCAGGTCGTAATTGAATCCGCTTGCGATATCGATGACAGTGATCTCATTTCCAAACTTGTCGCTTGTATAGTTGCAGTATCTCGTACTCTCCTGAGAGTAGCTGGCTATCCTGTGGCGCACGATCTCGTGTGTCACACCCCTGTCGCAGGTAAATCTCACGGTTATCGCTTCGTGCTCGATCACGGATTCATGTCCTCTTTTCAGGATGTTTCCGATAAATCTTTCAGCGGTTCCCTCAGAGATGTTTCCCTCGCTTTTGTAGCAGACGCGTCCGATGCGCTCTATTTTGTGAAGGATCTTGTCATAATCCTCCATATCGATTATTTCCACAGATGGCTTGATGGAATTCATGAAAAAATGCCTCCTTCTTGGTATTTTTCTATAGTATACAGTATTATCCATACAAAGTAAAGAAGAAAATCAAAGGAAAAATAACCTCCACGAAAACGATTTTTCACACTGAAAATCGTGTTTTTTCACACTATTTCCTTGACATAAGGGTGTTTTTCGCTTAGAATAAGAAGGTATGTTTATATTTTTGTATACAAAATAATGGAGGATGAAAATGTACAAAAAAGTCACAACGGATATGAATTTCGTTGACAGAGAAAAAGAAGTTGAAAAATTCTGGCGCGACAATGACATTTTCAAAAAGAGCATTGAGCTCCGTGAAAATGCGCCTACATATATGTTTTATGACGGACCGCCGACCGCAAACGGCAAGCCGCATATAGGCCACGTGCTCACGCGTGTCATCAAGGATATGATCCCGCGTTACCGTACGATGAAAGGCTACAAAGTTCCCAGAAAAGCCGGCTGGGATACACACGGACTTCCGGTTGAGCTTGAGGTCGAGAAAGCCCTCGGACTTGACGGAAAAGAGCAGATAGAAAAGTACGGCCTGGATCCTTTCATCGAAAAGTGCAAGGAATCAGTATGGAAATACAAAGGAATGTGGGAAGAGTTTTCCAATGTCGTTGGATTTTGGGCGGACATGGAAAACCCGTATGTCACCTATGATGATGACTTCATCGAGTCTGAATGGTGGGCACTCAAAGAGATCTGGGACAAAGGCCTTCTCTACAAAGGCTTCAAGATAGTTCCTTACTGCCCGAGATGCGGTACGCCTCTTTCGTCTCACGAGGTGGCGCAGGGGTACAAAGCCGTCAAGGAGAGGTCTGCAATCGTACGATTCAAGATCACAGGAGAGGATGCTTATTTCCTTGCGTGGACGACTACGCCTTGGACGCTTCCGAGTAACGTCGGACTTTGCGTAAATCCGGACGAGACCTACTGCAAAGTAAAAGCAGCTGATGGATACACATATATCCTTGCTCAGCCGCTCCTTGATACAGTGCTTGGAGGGTTGTCTGAAAAAGAAGGTGCAACATCAGACAAGGATTATGAGATACTGGAGACATATACGGGCATAGACCTTGAAAACAAGGAATACGAGCCATTGTTTGACTTTGTTAAGCCGGTATGTGAAAAACAGCACAAAAAAGGCCACTTTATCTGTGCCGATTCGTATGTAACCATGACAGACGGTACCGGTATCGTCCACCTCGCTCCTGCATTTGGTGAGGACGATGCGAGAGTCGGAAGAAAGTATGACCTTCCTTTTGTACAGTTTGTCAATGACAAAGGATGCCTTACGGAGGAGACGCCGTATGCAGGCACATTTGTAAAAGATGCAGACATAATGGTGCTAAAAGACCTTGAGGCAGCGGGACTGCTTTTCGGAGCACCGAAGTTTGAGCATGACTATCCGTTCTGCTGGAGATGCGATACTCCGCTTATCTACTATGCGAGGGAGTCATGGTATATCGAAATGACCAAGGTCAGAGATGACCTTATCAAAAATAACAATACGATAAACTGGATCCCTGAGTCTATCGGTACGGGAAGGTTCGGTGACTGGCTTGAAAATATCCAGGACTGGGCTGTATCCAGAAACAGGTATTGGGGAACTCCGCTTAATATCTGGGAGTGTGAGGGCTGCGGTGAGCAGATATCCATAGGAAGTCGTGCAGAGCTCGCAGAAAAATCAGGTAACCCCGATGCGGCAAGCGTTGAGCTTCATCGTCCGTACATAGATGAGGTTACGTGTACCTGCCCGAAATGTGGCAAGACCATGCGTCGTGTACCTGAGGTTATAGACTGCTGGTTTGATTCCGGAGCAATGCCTTTTGCGCAGCATCATTATCCTTTTGAAAACAAGGATTTATTTGAAGCACAGTTCCCGGCACAGTTCATATCCGAGGCTGTAGACCAGACCAGAGGATGGTTTTATTCACTTCTTGCCGAGTCAACGCTTCTTTTTGACAAAGCACCATATGAAAATGTCATCGTCCTCGGACATGTCCAGGATGAAAACGGCCAGAAAATGAGCAAATCAAAAGGAAACGCTGTTGATCCTATGGAGGCGCTCTCGCAGTATGGCGCAGATGCGATCAGATGGTATTTTTACATAAACAGTGCTCCCTGGCTTCCTAACCGTTTCCACGGCAAGGCCGTGACAGAAGGACAGAGGAAGTTTATGGGAACGCTCTGGAACACTTATGCATTTTTCGTGCTCTACGCTGAGATAGACGGATTTGATCCTACGAAGTACGAGCTTGATTATGATGCGCTTCCCGTAATGGATAAATGGCTCTTGTCGAAGCTTAATTCAACCGTGAAAACAGTCGACGAGGAGCTGAACAATTACTGCATCCCCGAGACTGCAAAAGCGCTGCAGTCGTTTGTTGATGAGATGAGTAACTGGTATGTGAGACGCTGTCGTGACCGCTTCTGGGCAAAAGGGATGGAGCAGGACAAGATAAATGCCTATATGACTCTCTACACTGCCCTCGTGACGATCTCAAAGGCAGCGGCACCTATGATACCGTTTATGACCGAGAGCATATATCAAAACATTGTCAGAGGCGTTGATGACAGCGCACCTGAGTCAATACACCTTTGCGACTTCCCAGAAGTCAAAGAGGAGTGGATCGATTCCGAACTCGAGACAAAAATGGACGAGTTGTTGCAAATTGTCGTTTTGGGTAGAGCAGCCAGAAATACAGCAAACATCAAAAACAGACAGCCGATTGGCAAAATCTATGTAAATGCCGAGGGAGAATTGTCTGACTACTACATCAGCATAATAGCAGACGAGCTGAATGTCAAAAATGTCGAGTTTACCGACGATACATCGGAGTTTACGGATTATTTGATCAAGCCGAATTTCAAAACCCTCGGCAAACGCTTCGGTGGAAAAATAAACCAGGTGAAAGACATATTGGCAGAGCTTGACGGCAACGAAGCTATGGCTCAGATCAATGAAAAAGGCGCCGTAAAGATCACACTTGACGGACTTGACGAATTGATCGAAAAAGATGACCTTGTGATAGAGACAAAGCAGATGGATGACTTTGTCAGCGAAACAGATCGAGGCGTGACTGTCGTGATCGACACAAGGCTTTCGGATGAGCTTATAGAGGAAGGATTTGTGAGAGAGCTTATCTCAAAAATCCAGACAATGCGTAAAGAAGCGGATTATGAAGTTATGGATCACATCAGAGTATATGTGGATGATAACGACAAAATCCGTAAGATTTTTACAGATAATGAAGAGACCATCAAAAACGAAGTCCTCGCGAATGAGATAGTTTACGGGGCTCAGGGTGGTACTACAAAAGAGTGGAAAATAAACGGCGAATCTGTTATACTTGGAACAGAAAAGCTGTAAAAGCAGAACAATCTGCGGAAAGGACGGTTTTATGGTAACTAGGGAAAAAAAGAAGAGTGTGTTCAACTACGAGGATGAAAAGGAAAAGTTCAGGGGAGAGATAGAGTATTATGCAAAAATGCTCTTTCGCAAGTCTTACGATGAGATAGACAACAAACAGCTTTTCCAGGCAGTAGCGTACGCAATGAAAGACAATGTCGTTGACAACTGGATGGCTACTCACAAGGAGTACGACAAAAGAGATGTCAAAACAGTGTACTATCTTTCCATGGAATTCCTTATGGGGCGTGCACTTGGAAACATTATTATCAATCTGAAAGAGGACAAGCTCGTGAGAGAGGTTCTCGATGAGATGGGACTTGATCTCGACGCCATAGAGGATGAGGAGCCGGATGCAGCACTTGGAAACGGGGGCTTGGGTCGTTTGGCAGCCTGCTTCCTTGATTCACTTTCGACACTTGGATATCCGGCGTACGGCTGCGGTATCAGATATAAATACGGAATGTTCAAGCAAAAGATCAGAGACGGATATCAGATCGAGGCACCGGATGATTGGCTCAAAGATCGCAATCCGTTTGAGATCAAAAGACCGGAGTACAGCGCAGAGGTTCGTTTTGGCGGATATGTAGCTGTTCGCAAGGATGAGAAAACAGGCAGGGACAAATTTGTTCAGGAGGACTATCAGTCGGTGCTCGCTGTGCCGTACGATCTGCCTGTAGTCGGATATGGCAACGGCATCGTAAATACGCTTCGTATCTGGGATGCAGAGGCTATAGATACATTTGACCTCGACCACTTTGACAAGGGCGAGTACCAGAAGGCAGTAGAGCAGCAGAACCTTGCCCGCACGATCTGCGAGGTGCTTTACCCAAATGATAACCACTACGCAGGAAAAGAGCTTCGCCTGAAGCAGCAGTATTTCTTTGTATCTGCGAGCGTTCAGAGAGCTGTCCTTAAATATATGGAAAAACACGATGATATCAGAGGGCTTCCGGACAAGGTTTGCTTCCAGCTCAACGATACACATCCGACTGTTACGATTCCTGAGCTTATGAGGATCCTTCTTGATGAGTACAACCTCGAGTGGGATGATGCATGGGATGTCACAAACAGATGCTGTGCATACACAAACCACACGATCATGTCAGAAGCGCTTGAAAAATGGCCGCTTGAACTGTACTCTCGTCTTCTTCCGAGAATCTACCAGATCACGGAGGAGATCAACAGAAGGTTCATCCTTCAGATACAGGACAAATACCCCGGAGATATGGAAAAGGTCGCAAAAATGGCCATCATATACGACGGACAGGTAAAAATGGCCCATATGGCGATCGCAGCGGGATTCTCGGTAAACGGCGTTGCAGCACTTCATACAGAGATCCTCAAAAACCAGGAACTCAAAGACTTCTATCAGATGATGCCTGAGAAGTTCAACAACAAAACAAACGGTATCACACAGAGAAGATTCCTGCTTCATGGAAATCCAAAGCTTGCAGCCTGGGTTACAGACAAGATCGGAGATGAGTGGATAACCGATCTTTCCGCAATGAAAAAGCTTTCGGTTTACCTTGATGATGAAAAAGCACAGCAGGAGTTTATGAACATCAAATACCAGAACAAGGTTCGTCTTGCTGAGTACATCAAGGTTCACAATGGAATAGAGGTTGACCCGAGATCTTTATTTGATGTACAGGTCAAAAGGCTTCACGAGTACAAAAGGCAGCTTTTGAACATTCTTCATGTAATGCACCTTTACAATGTACTCAAGAAAAATCCTGGACTTGATATGTATCCGAGAACATTTATCTTCGGAGCAAAAGCGTCAGCTGGATACAGAAGGGCAAAAGCCATCATCAAACTGATAAACAGTGTTGCCGATGTGGTAAACAACGACGCAGATATCAAAAACAAGATAAAGGTTGTATTTATCGAGAACTACAGAGTCTCAAACGCTGAGCTTATTTTTGCGGCAGCGGATGTATCCGAGCAGATATCTACGGCATCGAAGGAAGCGTCCGGAACAGGAAACATGAAATTTATGTTAAACGGTGCGCCTACACTTGGAACCATGGACGGAGCCAATGTTGAGATCGTAGAAGAGGTCGGCGAGGAAAATGCGTTCATTTTTGGACTTTCATCACAGGAAGTTATCGATTTCGAGCACAACAGAAACTATGATCCGAAGGAGATATACAACCTTGATCCCGATATACGCGCCGTGCTCACGCAGCTTATCGACGGAACATACTCCCGTCAGGATCCTGAGCTTTTCAGAGAGCTGTACAACTCACTTCTTGAGCCGGACGGAGGAACACCGGCAGATCAGTACTTCATCCTGAAAGACTTCCGCTCATATGAGGAAGCTCAGAAAAAGGTTGAGGAAGCATATCGCGACGAAAAGCGTTGGGCAAAAATGGCTATGACGCAGGTGGCAAATGTTGGTAAATTCTCATCTGACCGTACGATCGAGGAGTATGTAAGAGACATTTGGCATCTGAAAAAGGTTGAATTGTAATCATATTCATAGTAACACAAATAAAAGAAGTCGATAAAACAATTCTGTGGAGTACTCCGCAGCCATCGTTTTATTGGCTTCTTGTTATTATCAATATTCTTGCATTTTTTCAAAAAATAACTTGCATTCATGCTACTATTGTGGTAGAATATAATTGATATATTAGCATGTATCTCCCGAGGCAGGGATGCCCACCGGGAGGAGCCAAGGAAGGCGTGATTGTTATGGTAGCAGCTTATAATCTATATCTTGGCGGTTACCTGCCGCGGGTATCTCCGCAGCGAAGCTTACACAACCGTCAGGAACTGAAAACTAAATACAAAAACATCGTAAGCATGAACAATTCCAATCCGCAGACTTTGGTGCGGATTTCCAATAAGACTCAGGCGTATGTACTGAGCGTCAAGGAATTGTCTATGGAACTTGGCGACGCAACTGATTCTGTGTTATCCGGGGACCGGGAGAATCTTTCGGATAATATGCAGAAGATGGCAGAAACCTTCAACCGATTGCTAAAGGAGAGCGATGATTTCGGGAAAGCCAACGGGAAACCGTCACGCCCCGGAGGGGAATTGCGGAATATGGTCCGTAAGTATTCAGACGAGTTGTCTCTCGCAGGCTTTACGATTGATGAGGAAGGGTTTCTGAGTGCACCTGAAGGTGTGGAAGAGTCTGAGCTTTTCCCGCCGGTCAACTTCGTGTCAGAGTTAGAGAAGAAGAGCGATGAGATGAGTATGAATCCGATGGAATATGTGGAGCAGAAGGTCTATAGCTATGGACACCTCCATCAGAGTGATGTGGGATCGGCATACGAACATTCGCTATTCAGCGGGATGCTGTTCAACTCTTACTGCTGATGCACAACAAACATGCGTGACAGTGGGGAGGCAGACCCCACAAACACAGGCGGGCGTCTAATCAGCTCGCCTGTTGTTTTTTGTAATTTTTCATAAGGGTTGCGGTGAAGTTTGATATGCCGGCACTTGACAAAAACTATAAACAGGTACATAAAACTATAAACAGCTATAAAAGAAATCAAAAACTATAAAAGCAATCACGGAATAGAAAAACAAAGACGGTTGTTGAATAGTCTGGATAAGTTTAATCGAATGTACTGATTTTCTATAATTGAAGGAAAAGCCTTGCGGAAGCAGGGCTTTTTGCTTTCTTTTGAAGTTGGGATATGATAATGACTGGAGGTGACAGTCATGACAAAATCATACAGAATAGAATCTGAATTTAAAGAAGATGCAAAAACACCGTACGGATATGTTCGAGTCAGCACGCGTGAACAAAATGAAGACCGTCAGATGATCGCGATGGAGGAGATGGGAGTTCCCCAAGAAAACATATTTATTGATAAACAATCCGGCAAGGATTTCAATCGACAACAGTACAAGAGGCTTATCCGACGTTTGATGGAAAATGATGTTCTTTATATCAAAAGTATCGACCGTCTCGGTAGAAATTATGAAGAAATAATCGAGCAGTGGCGTGTCATAACTAAAGAGAAAAAAACAGACATTGTAGTGATGGATATGCCAATACTGGACACAAGAATAGGTAAGGATTTATTGGGGACTTTTATATCGGATATAGTATTGGGAGTTTTATCATTTGTAGCGGAAAACGAGCGTACAAATATACGTCAGCGCCAGGCAGAAGGAATCGCTGCTGCGAAGGCAAGGGGAGTACATTTTGGCAGACCGGCAAAAGCACTTCCGGAGAACTTTCACGAGGTCTGTCAGCAGTGGAAAAATAAAGAAATAACTGTGACACAAGCAGCGGAAAAATGTGGGATGTCGAAGAGCACGTTTTATGATAAGGCGACGGAGTACATTTGCTCTTTAATGAATTAAAAAAATGTGAAAGTATCAAAAAAATCTTGCAGAAGCAAGTATGATGCGGTAAAATGGGGGCGAGTGTAGGGAAAAAGTATAAAAACATATACGATTAAGGGCTGAGAAAGGAGAGATCAGTATGTATGAGAAAAAAAAGAACATACCTGATACTATAGATAGAATCCTCAGTTTGTTTGTGGAAAAGACTATTCAGCAGTACGGTGGACACATAAAGAAGATTATTCTTTATGGTTCATATGCAAGGGGGGACTTTCGAGTTGATTCGGATATTGACATCATGGTGCTGGTAGATTATCCCAGAGAGAGTATTAGTGATGTTGATTCCGGATTATCTGATATCGGGTACGATTTGAGTTATGATAATGATTTTATTGAAATCAGTACATTGATGCAGAATGAGGAGTTCTTCAACAAGTGGGTTAGTGCTTATCCGTTTTACAAAAACGTAAGTAGTGAGGGGGTTGAGCTTTATGCCGCGTGATGTAGGCAGTGCAAAGGATATCATATCTGTTGAGAAGACAAAAAAATAGGTTGAATTTGCAAAGGAATTTGTAAAGAGTATGGGTGAGTATGTGAAAGCTCAGATTGACGAAAAATAATCTATTTTTCGCAAACAGTTAGGCAAGGTATCCGGATACCTTGTCTTTTTATTTTCTCGACGTGTTTCTGCATCTGGTAACTCGTACTGTGATACCGGAGTCATAGCTATCTGAAAATGAAAAAATCCGAAAAGGTGTACCTTTTCGGACAGATATTTCAATTCAAACAAAAACGAATGAAAAAGGCTTTAAATACACTGAAAATTCGAGGTTTTTCTTGACTTTGTCCTTAGATGGTGTTAGAATTTACATGTTAATTATAGAAGAAACACAGAATCCGAAAAGGTACACGTTTTCGGATGGAAACTGTTTTAAGAATTCATTATTCAATAAAAGAAAGAGGTGTGTTTGTGGAAATAACAAGAAGTTTTGTGCCGGTTGGACACGGAGGATTCTGCATTGAGAGGTTTGTTTGGGAAAATAATCCCGAGGAGCAGGCTACGATAGTTTATGACTGTGGAACTGAATCATTAAATAAAAATGAAAAGATTTGCGTTTTAGAGAACGAGTTTAATATCGAAAAAGATGGTAAAAAACCTGTTATTGATGCGCTTTTTATTTCTCATTTTCATCGAGACCATATAAATATGTTATTTCGTCTGGTAAATGTTTGTACGGTTAAAAAAATCTATGCACCATATCTTAAGCCAACAGATAAAAAAATCTTAATTCTCAGATTATACCTAGATGAACACATAGATTCAAATGAACTGATTGAAATTAAAGAGTTTATAGAGGATAACAAAATTTCGGTGACGGAACAAGGGAATACTCCTGAGATTATTCTTGTACCTGCGGATGATGAAGATGAGAAGAACACTTTGGAAAGTAATCAATTTAAAACTAGTCAGGGCATGAATTTAGCAAAGGAAATACTTGGACAAAGCGGCTTATATGGTTGTTTTAATTGGTGTTTCGATTTTTATAATTTATACGAAAAAGATCGAGTCGAACAATTCTTTGAGGAATATAAAGAGGCAATTGGTGAGGATATTTTATCTGAGGAGATTGATTATGATAGTATAAAAGATGATCCTGATATGATTAAAAAAATAAAAAAGGTGTATGAAAGCGTAGATGGAGATTTGAATGTAAACTCTTTAGTAATGTATTCAGGTGCTTTATCAATAAATACCTGTGAAGGTGTTGATTTTGTTGTTATGGAAGAACGAATTTGCGATGGATTCATGTGTTCTTATTGTAGAAATGAAGAATGCTGTACGTGTAATGCAGGGGTTATATTTGACAAGCCAGGATGTTTGTATTTAGGTGATTACGATTTAAAACACAATATGAGCAAGATTATAGATAGGTATTTCAGATATTTTCCATATATTGGATGCATTCAAATTCCTCACCATGGTTCTCGAAAAAGTTTTAATGAAGAAATAATCTTGGATGCTGATATCGTTTATGTAATTCTTTCTGGGATAAAAAAATCACACGGACTCCCAGATGATGATGTGGTATCACGTTTTCTTTCCTGCCGTGCGGACAGAGATAAATTAAGGATAGTAACTGAAAAAAAGAAAACAAGAATTGACTTTAAAATCAGAGTGTGTTGTTTCAGACGAAGACACCCTTGGAGACATTGATAATAAAACTGATAATAGATTTTGATTTGAAAAAGCCGGAATCACATGCCTTACAGCCCAACTCCGCGAAACAAAAAGGCATAATAACAATGCGGGTAAAACCGTAAATACAAAAAAAAGGTGGTTATGAATATGATAAAGAGAAAAATGATATCATGGATGTTAGCAGTGTCTATGATACTGTCTATGTTTGTAGGGATAGGAGTTAATGATAGGGTTGCTGAGGCGGCGGTGTATCCAGAGACACAGAATGGAATTAATATAGAATTCGTATATGTAATAGGGGATACAGGTAAAATAGAAAATTTGTTTGTAGACAGAGTTGAAGGCGACGAGATTCCAAACGGGTTTACTGTTACTGTACCAAGAAGAATCGCAGGGAAAGATGTTAATAGTATAGGAAACGATGGGGTTCAAGGGAAAGACTCTTTTTTTAATCCATCAAATGTAACCGCTGACTATGATATTACTATTGACGCATCAAACACATCTATTACAAAGGTTAATCCATATATAGGATACGAAAAAACAAAATTTACATTGAAACTTCCAAGAACAATAAAAGAAATTGGGACAAAGGTCTTGTACAGGAATGACACATCTCACTCGATTTATTGTGACTCACTTAACGCTATATATAACAACACAGACTATAACGGTCATTTTTACGGAATGAAAAACTCTACGGCAGCGGATACTTTTAAATCAAAGCTTGGTCAGAGATGGCACAGTGTTGATGGTGTTAGCATTGATAGTTCCAATAGTCATCCGTCATCAGCAAAAGTTTATTTTAATTATACAGATAACAATACATATGGTTCGGCAGCTTGGGCTAATCCTCCTCAATTAGGCAACAAAGTAGGTATGTATATCTATAAAGCCGCTGGGGATAATGATGGTCTTAAACTCGCCACATTGCCATACGTATCACATTATGACTTTGCTGGATTTTGGCTTGGCGACACAAAGGTCTTTGATGCTGGGGGTAATTTTGTTTCGTTCCCGTCGTCTGAGGGGGATGAAGCAACTTTGGAAGCGAAATTTGCCAAAAAGACATATAGCATATCAATATATAACGAGTCTACGAATACAACTACTCCGTATACAACCGCAGAGTACGGGCTATACACTCTTCCCACAAAAGATACACAGAATATTTCTAACTATGTGGGAACAAAAACAGGTTATAGTCTTGCTGGATTTAACACTTCAAAAACCGCAGCAACCGCAGAGACAGAAATAACTCTCGACAGTCCTGTTACTCTTTATCCAGTATGGTCAGCGAAATCATATAAATTTATGTTTGAACCTGGAGACGCAGGCTCGAATGCAAGAAGTATGCCAACAAGCCCCACATCAGTAAAGTTCGGTTCAAGTGAGTGGAGAAAGGCGATTAATAAACCAACCTGTACAGGGAAAACATTTATCGGATGGAAGATTAAAGACACAAACAAAGACCTTCCCAGAGACATTGTATACGAAGATGTGTGGAATAAACTTACAGAAAACGGTGGCAGTGGAATATCCGAAACAAATGGTGTTACACTAATCGCGCAATGGAGTACCAATACATATAATTTAACATATAAAGACTCAGACGGCTCGCTAATAGGCTCGACAGAGACGAAGTATCTTGACGGAAACACAAAACAGACCAAAACAGGCCCGACTAAAACGGGGCGTACATTTTTATACTGGAAATCAAATAAAGGAAAGAATTACGGGGAAGGCTCAAACGGAGTAGAAAATGTAACGAATGACTTTGGGGCTTCATCTGGAGAGAATGTTATTCTTACGGCGGTGTATAAGGATAATGTATATTCAATAGTTTACTACACAGACACAACTGAAGTACAGAATATTGGAACGTCGCAAATCAGTTGTTCAAGCAATAGATTTAACATTATTTCGTCAGTGCCGACAAGGACGGGATGTGTGTTTATGGGTTGGACAACTGTGAAATCTGATGCAGAGAAAACATATAACCCATCAGACACGAAAACCGCTCCGTATACATCGGGAATGGAAATCAATTCTCATTTCAAATACGAAGATGGTGCGACAGTTAAGATGTATCCGATGTTCAAATTGGAACGATACGATATAATATATACCTACGATGCCTCAAGTGGTATTAAAGTATTAGGTGACATGCCAACCTCTTACGTATACGGAGAAACAAAAACACTACCCACGCTTTCATGGACAGGACATAAATTCCTTGGATGGTTTACGAGTGGCGGTGTAGAGGTTAAGGAGATAAAGAAAACGGATACGGGGGATGTTACGGTTACGGCGAAGTGGGATAACCTCTATTCTGCCGGAATAGTCGGAGATGGTATAAAGACAATTAGTTGTTCAAAAGGCACTATTGCGTCTGGCGGAAAGGCAACAGGGTTATTGTTTGCGGCCGGTGATGTTTTGGATAAGTTGACCATTTCTGTTACGCAGGGATATGAGATCACTGGGTATTCAATCAAAGAGAATAAAACCAACAAGATTGTTGTTGAGGAAAGTCTTTCTAAACCATCGGATAAAATGGTTGCAAGCAAAAACTATATATTTTCCACGTCTGATATAATAATCGAGGTTAAATGCAAAGTGATAGTTAATGAGCTTCCGGCGGGAACTGTAACGACTGTTTCGGAAAACGGCAAGTACCTGATTATTACAGATTCTAATGGCGTGAAGAAATATGTGGAAATTCCAAAACAGGGCAGCGAGTTGAAAGATGGTATGAATGAGATTCAGTTTACTGCTCAGGACGGTATGGTTTACAAAACAACTGTGAGCTTCACGCAGCCAAAGCAGATTTCAACAGATGCGGAAGTCCGAGTTGACAGCGCAAGGAAATATATTGTGATAACTTATCCCGGTGGTGGTGAGCAGTATGTGAATATCGATTTGTTCAATTCAGAAACATCAAATGGCGTTACAAAAGTATTTTTTGAGCAATCGGACGGAAAGAAGTGCTATGCGATAGTTGACGCGTCGACAGAAGTGATTCCTGAAGAAGAAAAACCTGATGATGAAAAAGATGACGACCAGAAAGAGGAGACTGCAAAAATCATTTATCATGTTGCTTCAAATGTGAGTTATAGAATTAAAAATGGCTATGCATCAGCAGCCAACCCTAAGAAGTGGTACGGATTGAAAAAGATCGTTATCAAATCATCTGTAAAAATTGATGGAGTGACTTACAAGATCAATGCGATCGACAAACTCGCATTCTTTGGCATAGATTCGCTTAAAAGTGTAACAATAGGAAAAAATGTCACCAAAATCGGAAGCAAAGCTTTCATGAAATGCGGAAAATTAAACAAGATCACGATCAAAGCCTCAAACCTGACATCCATAGGAAAGAATTGTTTCAAGGACATATCAAAAAAATGTACTATATATATTGTTGCAAAAAAAGCAGAGTACACAAAGCTTGTGAAACTTATCAAAAAGAAAAGTGGGTGTCCGAAGAAAACAAAGTTCAAGAGGGTGAAGCCCTGAGTTTCTTCAAATGTGAAAGGTTTCTTTAAATAAATAAAAAAAGTACTTGACGCCGTGCGGTCCGTATGTTATAGTATTCGGGCAAGGCGTTAAGTCTTTTTTTTGTGTTGCAAAGAAGTAATAAGGAACGGAGGTGCGAAAATGCGTACTAAGATCACTTTGGAATGTACGGAGTGCAAACAGCGCAACTACGATACAACCAAAGAAAAAAGAAACCATCCGGACAGAATGGAGACAAAGAAGTATTGCAGGTTCTGCAGGAAACACACGCTCCATAAGGAGACCAAGTAAGAAAGGATGTGTGTCGAATGAGTGAAGAAAAAACTTCAAAACCGGGCTTTTTCAAAAATCTTAAGGCTGAATTCAAAAAATGCACTTGGCCAAAGAAGGAAGAACTGGCAAAACAATCAGCACTTGTTATAGTGATATCAGTGCTCTTGGGTGTGCTGATAGCAGGTTTTGACTGGGCTATCAGACTTGGATTGCAGGCAATGAACATAGTTTCATAAAAGGATTCATAGGAGGGATTCTATGGCTGAAAAAGCAAGATGGTATGTTGTGCACACCTACTCGGGATACGAAAAAAAGGTGCAGGCAGACATTATGAAAACGATTGAACACCGCAACATGCAGGATCAGATTCTCGAGGTGATGATACCGCTTCAGACGGTCACCGAAGAGAAAAATGGCGAGATGAAACAGTCTGAGAAAAAAATGTTTCCGGCCTATGTGCTCATACATATGGTAATGAATGAGCAAACCTGGTATGTGGTCAGAAATACAAGAGGAGTTACAGGATTTGTCGGACCGGGATCAAAAGCGGTACCGTTATCCGATGAAGAGGTAGCATCACTTGTTAAGCTTTCCGAAACGGAAGCAACACCGTTCTCACTTGGAGACAAGGTTGTGATCACAAGCGGCGTATGGGCAGACAGAGAAGGAGTTATCTCAGAAGTTCATCCTGCAAATCAGATGGCAATCGTTGTGATCGATATGTTCGGCAGAGGAACACCTGTCGAGATAGAGCTCACTGAAATCAAGAAGTTAGCGTAAGGAGGATTATCATGGCTAAGAAAGTCGAAGGATATGTCAAGTTACAGATTCCGGCAGGAAAAGCCACACCGGCACCGCCGGTTGGTCCGGCACTCGGACAGCACGGAATCAACATTGCAGAGTTTACAAAACAGTTCAATGCTCAGACACAGGGACAGGACGGTATGATCATACCGGTTGTCATCACTGTATATTCTGACAGAAGCTTTAGTTTTGTGACAAAAACTCCGCCGGCAGCAGTTCTTCTCAAGAAGGCTGCCAAGATCCAGTCAGGATCAGGAGAACCGAACAAGAAAAAGGTTGCTCAGGTAACAAAAGATGACATCCGTCAGATCGCCGAAACCAAAATGCCAGACCTCAATGCAGCAAGCATTGAGTCAGCAATGAGCATGATCGAGGGTACGGCGCGAAGCATGGGTATCACAGTTGCTGAGTAATCACTAAACCAAACACAAAAAGACTTAACCGAAAAATGGACGTTGTGGGAGGTAAACAGGTCAGTTTGCCGCCAACACCACTTAGGAGGTATTTATATTATGAAGCACGGAAAGAAATATGCTGAAGCTGCTAAGCAGATCGATCGTGCTACACAGTACGAGGTAGCTGAGGCAGTAGCTCTGGTGAAAAAAACAGCAGTTGCAAAATTCGATGAAACCATTGAGGCGCATGTTCGCCTTGGTGTAGACGGACGTCATGCAGATCAGCAGGTCCGCGGTGCGGTTGTTCTTCCGCACGGAACAGGTAAGTCTGTTCGTGTTCTTGTATTTGCCAAAGGCGATAAGCTTACTGAGGCAGAGAACGCAGGAGCTGATCATGTCGGTGGTGAGGAGCTCATCCCGAAAATCCAGAATGATGGTTGGTTTGAATTCGACGTTGTTGTTGCTACTCCGGATATGATGGGCGTTGTAGGTCGTCTTGGTCGTGTACTTGGACCAAAAGGACTTATGCCAAACCCGAAAGCCGGAACGGTTACAATGGATGTTGCAAAGGCTGTCGAGGACATCAAAGCAGGTAAGATTGAGTACAGACTTGACAAAGCCAATATAATCCATTGTCCTGTCGGTAAAGCATCCTTCAGCGAGGAGCAGCTGACAGAGAACTTCGATACACTTATGGAGGCGCTGGTAAAAGCTAAACCTGCGTCTGCAAAAGGTCAGTATTTCAAGAGTGTTACACTCGCAAGCACGATGGGACCGGGGGTTAAGGTTAACCCTCAGAAGTACGCATAATGCACATATGATACAGCGCCGTTTGACATACATGTCGAACGGCGCTTGTTTTTTTCAAAGATTTATATTATTATAAAAAAGTAGTTATGTCGAAGACGTAGCGTTTTGTTCACCGAGATATATGATCCTGGGTGAACGTTGTTGAATAGTATTACATAGGGGGGCAAAAGATGAGTGATTCGGCTGAAATTGTAATGGAGATAAAAAATCTCGATGTCAGCTTTAAGTCTGAAACAGAAACAGTACACGCCATACGCGGTGTGGACCTGGTTTTGCGACGCGGCGAGACTATCGCTTTGGTCGGTGAGTCGGGGTCGGGTAAATCTGTTACCATGAAAGCGGTGATGGGCATACTTCCGCCGACGGCAGTGATCAATAAAGGTGAGATAATTCTATATGACACTATCGATGGGAAGCAGAAGAAAACAGATATTCTCAAGGAAACTGAAAGCAAGATAAGGAAAGAGATTCGCGGAAAAAAGATCGCTATGGTCTTTCAGGATCCGATGACATCGCTGAACCCGACTATGAAAATAGGGAATCAGTTGATGACGTCAATCCTTTCGCATGAAAAAATATCAAAAAAAGAAGCATACGAGCGTGCAGTCACCCTGCTTATGGAGGTCGGGATAACAGAGCCTGAAAGAAGGATGAAGCAGTATCCTCACGAGTTTTCAGGAGGTATGCGTCAAAGGATAGTGATCGCTATCGCGCTCTCGTGTAACCCTGAGATCCTGATATGTGATGAGCCGACCACAGCCCTTGATGTGACTATCCAGGATCGCATACTCGACCTGATCGTGTCACTTCAGAAAAAAAGGTCGCTTTCGGTTGTTTACATCACGCATGATCTGGGTGTGGTAGCCAAAGTAGCAGACTATGTAAATGTCATGTATGCCGGAAGGGTTATCGAGTCCGGGAGCATTTTTGATGTTTTCTATGACCCGAGACACCCGTATACATGGGGGCTTCTTGAGGCTATCCCGGATGTCAGATCGGGAGGAGACCTTGCGACCATCCCGGGTACGCCGCCGGTACTTACAAAAGAGCCTGAGGGTGATGCGTTTGCCCCGAGAAACAGCTACGCGCTCGAGGTGGATTTCAAAAAAGAGGCGCCATTATTTAAGGTGAGCGATACTCACTATGCGGCTACCTGGCTTCTTGATCCGAGAGCTCCGAAGGTTGAGAGACCGGAGAGTCTGCAGAAAAAAATAGACCAAATGAAAAAGGAGGCAGCGGAATATGTCAATGAATAATTCAACCGATCAGCCTCTTTTGGAGGTGAAAGACCTTTCTGTCTGCTTCGGCAAAGGGAAAAAAAGAGTTACCGCAGTTAAGCATATAAACCTTGAGATAAACAGCGGTGAGACCTATGGGCTTGTGGGAGAATCAGGCTCAGGTAAATCAACCATAGGAAAAGCGATACTCGGGCTCAACCCCGTAGCGGAAGGAAGCATAAGCTTTGAAGGCGAAAAAATAGCCGGATACGGAGTCGATAACCCCGATGCAAAGCTTAAACGAAGGATACAAATGATATTTCAGGATCCGATGTCTTCGTTAAATCCCAGGAAAAAGGTGAGGGATATAGTGGCGGCAGGACTTGATGTGCACAAGGTGTGCTCGACTGCAGAGGAGCGCGACAAAAAAGTGGGTGACATACTTGAGCTTGTCGGTATGGCAAAAGACCATGCAGACAGATATCCTGCACAGTTTTCCGGAGGTCAGAGACAGCGCGTGGGCATAGCCAGAGCACTTATCATGGAGCCTGAGCTGATAGTTGCCGACGAGTGTATAGCAGCACTTGATGCCTCTGTTCAGGCGCAGGTTGTAAACCTTTTGAAAAAAATCCAAAGAGAGACGGGGACGTCATTTTTGTTCATCTCGCACGACCTGTCGATGGTGAGATTTTTGTCAAACAGAATAGGCGTTTTGCATCTTGGTTATCTTTTGGAGGAGGGAACGACTGAGGAGATTTTTGAAAACCCGATCCATCCATACACAAAAAACCTTCTTGAAGCAAACCCTACAGCAAACCCGATAGTTCAGAAAAACAAAGGTGATGGGTACGAGTACGCTGAATCAGGTATCGTATATGAAAACGGAATCTGGCACGAGGTGAGCGATACGCATCGTGTTTGGTGCGAAGAACAGATATGGGAGAAATGGAGGAAAACTATATGAGTACAAATCATAAACTGACAAAAACATTGGCAGTCCTCCTTTCTGTTGCATTTGTGCTGAGTGGATGTGCGACTGTGAGGTCCATAGAGGGCACAAAAGACAGATCATCACTCACGGTTGCCGTATCGGGAAGACCGGCCACTATGGATTCTGTAAAAGCAGATGATACTACATCTGTTCTCTGTATAGCCCCTTTTGAGGAAACGCTTTATCGTTTGAATCAGGATGGAGGATTTGATCCTGCTTTGGCAACCGGCTATGATATGTCACCTGACGGGAGAAAAATAACTATACACTTGAGAGACGGCCTTCGTTACAGTAATGGTGAACCGATAAAAGCGATTGACTTTGTGCATTCATTCAGAAGGTGTGCAGATCCTATGGAGGCATCTGATGCGATACGATTGATCCAGGAAAATTGCAAAGTGAAAAATGTAAATGAAGTGTTTGCAGGAAAGATTCCTGTCGAAAAGCTCGGAGTTTCAGCGCCGGATGACAAAACAATCTTGCTCGAACTCGACGAAGCCTGTCCGAGAATAGAGGGTGTTTTCGCTTCACAGGCGCTTGCGCCATGTCCGAAAAGATTTATTGAGGATTGCAAAGGGCATTATGCCTCAACTCCGGAAACAATGCTTTCGAGCGGAGCTTTTGTAGTGGACAGATATCAGACGCTCGGGACTCAGATACATTACAAAAAAAACCCGTATTATTATGATGCTGACAATGTTAAATTAGAAGAGGTCACATTTCAGTGTGTTTCCGATGCTCAGCAGGCGATCATGTGCTATCAGACCGGAACTGTTGATATGACGAAAGTCGAAGGCGAGTTTATCACACTTGCAGCAGACGATCCCTCCCTGCAAAAAAATCTGTCGGGGATCATTGATTTTATACCGATAAATGAAAAATCCAAGAACAAGGCCTGCCAAAATGTAAATATGAGGATGGCACTTGCCAATGCCGTAGACAGAAAGGAAATCTGCGAAAAGCTTATGTATGATGCAGCAAAACCTCTTACGAGGCTTCTTCCGACGGATATTCAAAAAACCAAAGACGGAAAAGACCTCGGAGCAGATGAGGATAAATACTCAGACATTTGTTCATACAATCCTGACAAGGCGAGGGAGTATTTTGAAAAAGCAACAAAAGAACTCGGAACAGAGAATTTTTCATTTAAGGTGATCACCAGAGGCAAGGAATCAAAGCTGATAGAGGTTCTCACGGACGGATGGAAAAAGGTTTTTCCATCGATGAGTTTCGAAGTAAGGACGATGCCTGATGCGCAGTACTTAGAGGAGATCATGGGAGATGATTACGACATTACAGCGATTGGATTGACTTGTAGCAAATCAGAGCTTGTTTCTACGTTAGCGAGTCTCAGAACGGATAACTCGATAAATATGAGCAAATACTCAAATCCTGAGTTGGACAAAAGGGTTGATGCCGCGCAAAAAGAGATCGATGTTGAAAAGCTATGTAAGTATACCACGGAAGCTGAGGATATAGCGATGAATGACATGCCGATCATTCCGTTGTGTTCGTCCGGAACTTCGTGGCTTGTTGCCGAAAATGTAAAAAACTTCAAAGCGCCGGGAGACGGAATTATTGATGTCACTCGCGTGTATAAGGAATGATCTCAAATACTTGTTTGTATGATGTGAAATGCCATCGAACGGAGGAAAAAGATGACTAAATATATAATCAAAAAACTTGTGATCGCCGTTGTTACATTGTTTTTGGTGGTCTTTATACTGTTTCTTCTGATGGAGCTGATGCCGGGATCGCCGTTTAACGATCCAAAGCTTTCGGATGATCAGAAACAGGTAATGATGCAGGCGTACGGCCTTGATAAACCTGTCCTTACGAGATTTTTCATATATGTGAAAAATATTCTCCACGGAGATTTCGGAGTGAGCTATAACCTCGCTACCGATGTGCCTGTGGCAGAGCTTATCAAGACAAGGCTTCCCATATCGATGATCATAGGTGCTGCAGCTTTGGTGCTGGGAAGTATAGCCGGACTGGTGCTTGGTTTTTTTGCAGCCTTCAAAAAAGGAAAAATATGGGATCTGATATGCAGGATCATATCGGTTATAAGTATATCTGTCCCGGCGTACATTTTTGCAATACTATTCAGTTATTATTTGGGATTCAGGCTAAAAGCACTGCCGTTACTGTATGACTTCAGGTCGCCTGTTTTGTCATCGTTGATGGCGGTCATAGCGCTCTCGATATTTGTGATGGGTGTCGTGATGAGATATACAAGGGATGAGTCGATCACGGTGCTTAACTCTGACTACGTGCTTTTCGCAAGGAGCCAGGGTATATCCAAATCAACACTGCTTTTTAAGTATGTGATGAGAAATTCTTTTATGCCGATCATCACCGTGATAACCATGCTTTTGGTCGGATTGCTCACGGGGTCTATGGTCACAGAGAGCATTTTTGCCGTACCCGGTATAGGATTTTTGCTCTCGAGTGCGGTCTCGGCAAATGACTATAACGTTGTCATCGCGCTGAGCTTTGTGTTCGCGTTGATATATGTTATCGCAAGACTTGCTCTTGATATTTTGTACGGGATCATTGATCCGAGAGTCAGAGTATCAGGAAGGGCGAATTAAGGGGGGGTGAAAAAATGGATAATTATAATGACGGATTTGCCCCGGAGGATTTTCAATTTGCCAAGCGTGAAGTAGAGCAGGTTGACAGAGTTTTTTCCGGAGACAGCTATATAAAAACTGTTATAAAGAGGTTTAAGTCAAAAAAATCAAATATATTCGGCTTGATCCTTTTGGGATTGCTTATACTTTTGAGTATCGTGGGACCGTATCTGTCCGGACACCCATACGATGAGCAAAACCTCGAGCGCGCAAATATGGCACCCAGGATCCCGCTTATCCTTGACGGAACGCAGACGATGACGGGAACAGAGGGGGATATCCGCGTAAACAGATACGAAGAACTGGGACTTGACGACACCTACTACTTTTTTGGGACGGATGAGCTTGGGAGGGATCTGTTTTCAAGGTGCTTCCAGGGGCTGAGGATATCGCTTTTGATAGCGCTCATATCCACGCTCATAAATCTCGCGATAGGTATGAACTACGGAATGATATCGGGGTATCTGGGCGGAAAGACCGACCTTGTCATGCAGACTGTGGTTGATATAGCAAGCTCTATCCCGGCGCTTGTGGTTGTAACGCTTATGATGCTCATCCTTCAGCCCGGATTCGCAGCGATCATTATTGCGATGATGGTGACGGGATGGATGGAAATGAGTATAGTTGCCAGAATGCAGGTGATGAGGATAAAAGACCTCGAGTACATCCAGGCAGCAAGGACTCTGGGAGCAGGAAAAGGATTTATCCTGGTGCATGAGGTGATGCCAAACATCATAGGACCGCTTATGACGCAGATCATGGTCTCTATCCCCAATGCGATCTATATGGAGACATTTTTGAGCTTTATCGGACTGGGAATGCCTGTCGGAAGCTGCTCGATAGGTACGCTGATATCGGATGGATTCAGTCACTGTCTGATGTATCCATTCCAGCTGATACCGGCTATCGTAGTACTGGTACTGCTGATGATAGCCTGCAATCTGGTCGCCGACGGACTCAGGGAGGCGGTGGAGTAAAAGTCGTAAAAATGCTCCGACAAAATCATTCAGAGTGAAAAAACGAAGACAGAGAGTATATCTCATACACTTGTGAATACTAACAAAAAATCAAATTAATGCTTGACATCTCATGGCGGATATGTTAATCTATCCGTCGTGAGAAGCGAAAGCTTGTCTGCCGTAGACAGCAGGTGTCTGTAGGACGTAAATCCTGCCGAGGGAGAGTACAAACGAATTATCAGGGGATATCCCTTTTTCGAACTCCGTCTGTGGCTATATGAGCAGGCGGGTTTTTGTTTTCTTAATACTATAAAGGAGGAAGAAAAAATGGCTAAAGTCGATATTAAGGCACCGATAGTTGATGAGATCAAAGGATATGCTGACTCAGCAAAGGGAGTAGTGCTTGTTGACTACCGTGGTATCACAGTAGATCAGGATGTTCGTCTTCGTCGTGAGCTTCGTGAGGCCGGTGTTGTATACAAGGTATACAAAAACACAATGCTTCATCGTGCTTTCGAGGGAACTGATTATGATCAGCTTGACAAACACCTTGAGGGACCGACTGCTGTTGCTTTTGGAGTCGATGATGAAACAGCTCCTGCAAGAGTGCTCAACAAATTCGCCAAAGAGATCGAGGCACTTGAGTTCAAAGGCGCGGTTGTAGGCGGAACATACTATGATGTTGACGGTATCAAAGAGCTTGCAAAGATCCCTTCAAGAGACGAGCTTATTTCCAAACTTCTTGGAAGCTTGCAGTCACCGATCACAAATCTCGCTCGTGTGCTTAATCAGATCGCAGAGAACGGTGGCGGAAGTGAAGCAAGTGCTGATGCTGCAGAAGAAGCACCTGCTGAGGAAACAGCAGCAGAGGCACCTGCAGAAGAAGCAGCTGAGGCACCTGCAGAAGAGGCTGCTGAGGCGCCTGCAGAAGAGGCCGCAGAGGCACCTGCAGAAGAAGCAACGGAAGAGTGATCTGCTTTTACCAAGGTTGATCGATGCGACAACTCGGATCGTCGCATAAACATTTTTGAAAACTAAAAATATTGTTACAACCGGAATTGATCCGGAAATCTAAATGGAGGAAAAAGAAATGACTACACAGGAATTTATCGATGCCATCAAAGAGATGAGCGTTACAGAGCTTAACGATCTTGTTAAAGCTTGTGAGGAAGAATTTGGAGTATCTGCAGCAGCAGGAGTTGTTGTAGCTGCAGCAGGCGGTGCTGATGGCGCTGCAGGCGGTGAGGAGAAAGACTCATTTGACGTAGAGCTTACAGAAGTAGGTGGAGCAAAAGTTAAGGTTATTAAGGTTGTTCGTGAGGTAACAGGCCTTGGACTTAAGGAAGCAAAAGACCTCGTTGACGGAGCACCGAAGGTTGTTAAAGAAGGTGCTTCAAAAGAAGAGGCAGAGCAGATCAAAGAGAAGCTCGAAGCAGAAGGAGCAAAGGTTACACTCAAGTAATCAATCCGTACGCATTAGAGAGCGGGTGGCCAAGGCTGCCCGCTTTTTTTAAAAACAATCATTCTTGGGAAATCTAAAAAAATCAAAAAAATTCTTGACATCGCTCTTGATTTGTGTTATTGTTTAGGTTGCACTACTGTGTAGAGTAGGGTTGTTTGCCCTGCGCGAAGTTGCAATTCTGAATAAACAAGGAGCGTACCTTCATGGAAAAGAACAGAATCCGCCCTGTAAAGGTGGGCAAAAACGTCAGGATGAGTTATTCCAGACAACGAGAGGTTTTGGAAATGCCGAACCTTATTAAGGTTCAGACAGATTCGTACAAGTGGTTTCTTGAAGAGGGGCTTCGCGAAGTATTCCGAGATATTTCCCCAATTGCTGACTTCAACGGCAATTTAAGTCTTGATTTCGTAGATTTTGAGCTTTGTCGTGATGATGTCAAGTATTCAATTGAAGAGTGCAAGGAAAGAGATGCTACTTATGCAGCACCTCTTAAGGTTAAAGTGCGCCTTCTGAACAGGGAAACAGAGGAGATCAGCGAGCACGAGATATTTATGGGAGACCTTCCGCTTATGACGAAAACAGGAACATTTGTCATAAACGGTGCTGAACGTGTTATAGTCAGTCAGCTTGTGCGTTCACCGGGAATATACTACGGTATAGCGCATGACAGGATTGGAAAAGAGCTGTATTCAGCTACCGTTATTCCAAACCGCGGAGCCTGGCTTGAGTATGAGACGGATTCATCGGATGTCTTCTATGTTAAAGTAGACAGAAACAGAAAAGTTCCGATCACTGTTCTTATCAGATCTCTTGGTGTGGGATCAAATGAAGAGATTATAGAAATGTTCGGAGATGAGCCAAAGATTATGGCGAGTCTCGAAAAGGATCCTTCTCAGAATACTGATGAGGGTATTCTTGAACTGTACAAAAGGTTGAGACCCGGCGAGCTTCTTTCAGTTGAGAACGCCGAGAGCCTTTTTAATGCAATGTTTTTCGATGTGAGAAGATATGATCTTGCAAAAGTCGGAAGATATAAATTCAACAAAAAGCTTTCATTTAAGAGCAGACTTGCCGGTCAGACACTTGCAAGAGATGCGGTAAATGAAGAAACAGGTGAGGTTGTTGCCGAGGCAGGAACCGTGCTTACCGAGGAAAAAGCACTTGAGATACAGAATGCTGCTATTGCCAGCGTGTTTATCGCGACCGAAGAGGGACGCGAGGTCAAGGTTCTTTCCAATATGATGGTTGATCTGCTTTCGTTTTTGCCGAAGGCCGATCTTGAGGACCTCGGAGTTACAGAGGATGTTTACTATCCTGCGCTCAAAAAGATCCTTGATGAAAACAGCAAAAAAGAGGATATCTACGCTGCTATCAAAAGGAGCATACCTGAGCTTATTCCGAAGCATATCACCAAAGAGGACATTTTTGCTTCGATCAACTACAACATGCACCTTGAGTATCATATAGGAAATGATGACGATATCGATCACCTCGGTAACCGTCGTATCCGTGCGGTAGGTGAGCTTTTGCAGAACCAGTACCGTATCGGTCTTTCCCGTATGGAGCGTGTTGTCAGGGAGCGTATGTCGACACAGGATATAGAGGGTATCTCGGCACAGTCTTTGATCAATATCAAGCCTGTGACTGCAGCTGTCAAAGAATTTTTCGGAAGTTCACAGCTTTCACAGTTTATGGATCAGAACAATCCTTTGTCAGAGCTTACCCACAAGAGACGTCTTTCAGCGTTGGGACCCGGTGGTCTTTCTCGAGACAGAGCCGGATTCGAAGTGCGAGACGTACACTATTCACACTATGGTCGTATGTGCCCTATTGAGACGCCTGAGGGACCAAACATCGGTCTTATCAACTCACTTGCGTCCTATGCTCAGATCAACCAGTATGGATTTGTCGAGGCGCCTTACAGAAAGGTTGACAAATCAGACCCGGAGAATCCAAGGGTTACGGATGAGGTTGTATACATGACAGCGGACGAGGAGGATCGTTATCATGTAGCACAGGCGAACGAAAAGCTTGACGAAAACGGATATTTTGTCAGAAAAAATATTTCAGGAAGATATCGTGAGGAGACATCTGAGTTTGCAAAAGATCAGATTGACTTCATGGATGTGTCACCGAAAATGGTGTTCTCGGTTGCGACAGCGATGATCCCGTTCCTTGAGAACGATGATGCTAACCGTGCCCTGATGGGATCGAACATGCAGCGTCAGGCAGTGCCGCTTCTAATCACGGAGACACCGGTTGTCGGAACAGGTATTGAGAGCAAGGCAGCGGTTGACTCCGGTAACTGTGTGGTTGCCGAACGCGCCGGCGTGGTTGAAAGATCAGAGTCAAGCGTCATCAAAATCCGTGCTGACGAGGACGGAACTCTTGATGAATACAAGCTTCAGAAATTTGTCAGAAGTAACCAGGGAACCTGTATGAACCAGAAGCCTATTGTTGATATAGGTGAGCACGTAGAGGAAAAGCAGGTTATAGCAGACGGTCCTTCAACGGCAGGCGGAGAGATAGCTCTCGGCAAAAACCCGCTTATAGGATTTATGACCTGGGAGGGTTACAACTACGAGGATGCCGTACTTCTTTCTGAAAGACTTGTTCAGGAGGATGTATACACATCTGTACATATAAGTGAATACGAAACTGAGGCCAGAGATACAAAGCTCGGACCTGAAGAGATTACCAGAGATATCTCAACAGTCGGAGAGGATGCCCTCAAAGACCTTGATGAAAACGGTATCATCCGCATCGGTGCAGAGGTCCGTGCCGGAGATATCCTTGTCGGAAAGGTTACTCCAAAAGGAGAGACAGAGCTTACTGCTGAGGAAAGACTCCTTCGTGCCATTTTTGGTGAGAAGGCAAGAGAGGTTAGAGATACTTCTCTCAAGGTTCCTCACGGAGAATTCGGTATCGTCGTTGATACAAAGGTATTCTCGAGAGAGAATAACGACGAGCTTCCGCCGGGAGTAAACAAATCAGTGCGCATTTACATCGCGCAAAAGAGAAAGATCCAGGTTGGAGATAAGATGGCGGGTCGTCACGGAAACAAGGGTGTCGTTTCCCGTGTACTTCCGGTAGAGGATATGCCATATCTGCCAAACGGAAGACCGCTTGATATCGTTTTGAACCCGCTCGGTGTGCCTTCCCGAATGAATATCGGACAGGTGCTCGAGATACACCTCTCACTCGCAGCCAAGGTGCTTGGCTTCAATGTTTCAACACCGGTATTTGACGGAGCGAACGAGGTTGATATCATGGATACGCTCAAGCTTGCTGATGACTATGCAAACATTGATGACATCAACGAGTTTGAAGCAAAATACAAAGACATTCTTCATCCGGATGTGATGGCTTATCTGATTGAGAACAAGGATCACAGAGCGGAATGGAAGGGTGTTCGCATAAAAGAAGACGGAAAAGTACAGCTTAGGGACGGAAGAACCGGAGAATACTTCGACGGTGAGGTAACGATAGGATTCATGCATTACCTCAAGCTTCACCACCTTGTTGACGACAAGATCCACGCTCGTTCAACCGGACCGTATTCTCTTGTTACGCAGCAGCCACTCGGAGGAAAAGCTCAGTTTGGTGGTCAGCGTTTCGGAGAGATGGAGGTTTGGGCTCTCGAGGCGTATGGTGCAGCCTATACTCTTCAGGAGATACTTACTGTCAAGTCCGATGATGTTGTCGGTCGTGTGAAGACCTACGAGGCAATCATCAAAGGAGACAATGTAGCTGAACCGGGTATACCTGAGTCGTTCAAGGTATTGATAAAAGAGCTTCAGTCACTTGCATTGGATGTGACCGTGCTTGACGAGTACGGACAGGAAGTCCAGATGACAGAGGATACTGAGGCAGTAAACCTTGACGCCAGAGAATATATGAATGAAGATATGAACTACACCGGCAGAGATGAGTCATTCGAAAACGCCGGTTACCGCGAGACAGACATCGGTGGTCTGGATGCGGACTTACCTTCAGATAATATCATTATCGGTTAAGTGCTATCGGGACATTTTTCGTAAGAATAGAATGTTGTTTATATTGGTTTTTTACAAAAACCTGAAAGGAAGGTTAGTATATGCCAAGGCTCGGTGAAAAAGAAGATACAAATATTACCTACGATAAGATCAAAATCATGCTCGCGTCTCCCGAGAAGATCAGAGAGTGGTCTCGCGGTGAGGTTCTCAAGCCTGAGACGATCAATGATCGTACACTTAAACCCGAGAGGGATGGACTTTTGCGAGAGGATTTTCGGACCAAGTAAGGACTGGGAGTGCCACTGCGGAAAGTACAAAAAGATTCGTTATAAGGGAAAGATCTGTGATAAATGTGGCGTAGAGGTTACGAAGTCAAGCGTTCGTCGTGAGCGTATGGGACATATCGAGCTCGCGGCTCCCGTATCTCATATTTGGTATTTCAAAGGAATACCGAGCCGTATGGGATTGATGCTTGATATCTCGCCGAAGGTACTTGAGAGAGTACTGTATTTTGCTGCGTATATCGTTCTTGAGTCGGATGTTCCTGAGATTCAGGAGAGGGATGTGCTTAGCGAGACTGAGTATCAGCAGGCAAGAGAGCAGTACGGAGATATGTTCCGTGTAGGAATGGGTGCACAGGCAGTTCAGGAGCTTCTCCAGAACATCGACCTTGAGCAGCTTTCTGAAGAGCTTACAGAGGAGCTTACAAATTCAACGGGACAGAAGCGTGCCCGTATCATAAAAAGACTTGAGGTTGTAGAGGCGTTCCGTGAGTCCGGTAACCGTCCTGAGTGGATGATCCTTACCGTGATCCCGGTAATTCCGCCGGATCTTCGTCCTATGGTACAGCTTGACGGTGGCCGTTTCGCAACATCTGATATGAACGATCTTTACAGAAGGATCATCAACAGAAACAACCGTCTCAAAAGAATGCTTGAGCTCGGAGCACCTGACATCATCGTGCGCAACGAGAAAAGAATGCTTCAGGAGGCAGTTGATGCCCTTATCGATAACGGTCGTAGAGGCCGTCCGGTTACAGGCCCGGGAAACAGAGCACTCAAATCCCTTTCGGATATGCTCAAAGGAAAACAGGGTCGTTTCCGTCAGAACCTTCTCGGAAAGCGTGTTGATTACTCGGGACGTTCTGTTATCGTCGTAGGACCTGAATTAAAGATATATCAGTGCGGTCTCCCAAAAGAGATGGCAATAGAGCTTTTCAAGCCTTTCGTTATGAAAGAGCTTGTAGAAAACGGGCCGGCGCAAAACATAAAGAGTGCCAAAAAAATGGTCGAAAAGCTGGATGATGAGGTTTGGGATGTACTTGAGAAGGTCATCAGAGAGCATCCTGTTATGCTTAACCGTGCTCCTACACTTCACCGTCTCGGTATCCAGGCATTTGAGCCTACACTTGTAGAAGGAAAAGCTATCAAGCTTCATCCGCTCGTATGTACAGCGTTTAACGCGGACTTCGACGGAGACCAGATGGCAGTGCACCTTCCTCTTTCGGTAGAGGCACAGTCTGAGTGTAGATTCCTTCTGCTTTCACCAAACAACCTCCTTAAGCCGTCTGACGGTGGTGCTGTAGCCGTTCCTTCGCAGGATATGGTCCTTGGTATCTACTATCTGACACAGGAGAGAGGAACAGGTGTCGGTGATGAGAAGCCGGAGCTTGGCGAAGGAAAATTCTTCAAAGATATGAACGAGGCTATAATAGCCTACGAAAACCACGAGATCACGCTTCATGCACGCATCAAGATCCGTCGTTTCGGAGAGGATGAAAACGGCGAGATGCAGTCTCGTGTGATAGAGTCTACTCTCGGAAGGTTCATTTTTAACGAGATACTTAGTCAGGATCTCGGATTTGTTGACAGAAGCGATCCGGACAACTTCCTCAAGCTTGAGGTTGACTTCCATGTAGGTCGTAAAGAGCTCAAACAGATCCTTGAGAAATGTATCAATAACGAGGGTGCAACAAAGACAGCTGAGACACTTGATGCTATCAAAGCACTCGGTTACAATTACTCAACCAAGGCTGCTATGACGGTATCTATTTCGGATATGGTCGTTCCGGAAGCGAAAAAAGATATCATCCGTGATGCCGAGGAAACTGTTGAAAACATCGCGCAGATGTACAAACGAGGACTTCTCACTGAAGAGGAGAGATACAGATCTGTTATCAAAAAATGGGAAGATGCCGATTTAGAGATCACAGATGCTCTTCTGAGCGGACTTGACAGATACAACAATATCCATATGATGGCTGATTCAGGAGCCCGTGGTTCTGACAAGCAGATCAAACAGCTTGCCGGTATGCGTGGACTTATGGCTGATACGACGGGACGTACTATCGAGCTCCCGATCAAGTCAAACTTCCGTGAAGGTTTGGACGTTTTGGAGTACTTCATCTCAGCGCACGGTGCTCGTAAAGGTCTTTCCGATACGGCGCTTCGTACAGCCGACTCAGGTTACCTTACAAGACGTCTTGTTGATGTATCTCAGGAGCTTATCATCAGAGAGACTGATTGTCAGCAGAGCCGTCCGGATGAGGATATCCCGGGTATGGAGATTTCGGCATTTATCGACGGACCGGAGACTATAGAGACACTCGAGGAGCGTATCACCGGAAGATATTCCTGTGAGACGATTCTTGATGACAATGGTGAAGTGATCGTCAAGAAAAATCACATGATCACACCGAAGCGTGCTGCAAGAATAGTCGCTACAAAGGCTGTTCAGGAAGCAGGACCGAAAGCTAAGATCAAAATTCGTACGATCCTTACATGTAAATCGCATGTTGGAATCTGTGCAAAATGCTACGGTGCAAATATGGCTACAAAAGAGCCTGTACAGGTCGGCGAGGCTGTTGGTATCATAGCAGCTCAGTCAATCGGTGAGCCGGGAACACAGCTTACCATGAGAACCTTCCATACAGGTGGTGTGGCCGGTGACGATATCACACAGGGTCTTCCTCGTGTCGAGGAGCTTTTCGAGGCCCGTAAGCCGAAAGGTCTTGCTATCATCGCTGAGTTCGGCGGTGTGGTTGAGATCCGTGAGAACAAGAAAAAAGAAGTTGTCATCACCAATGATGAAGGAAAGAGCAAGGCTTATCTGATCCCTTACGGTTCAAGACTCAAGGTCGAGGACGGACAGCAGATCGAAGCCGGCGATGAGCTTACGGAAGGTAGCATCAATCCGCATGATATCCTGAAGATAAAAGGAGTTCGCGCGGTACAGGATTATATGCTTCGTGAGGTTCAGCGCGTGTACAGACTTCAGGGTGTTGAGATCAACGACAAGCATATCGAGGTTATCGTTCGTCAGATGTTGAAAAAGATCCATGTTGATGAGAACGGTGATTCCAAGTTCCTTCCGGGTGAC
This sequence comes from uncultured Lachnospiraceae bacterium, assembly GCA_947166015.1. GTDB lineage: Bacteria > Bacillota > Clostridia > Lachnospirales > Lachnospiraceae > Eubacterium_F. The sequence goes on along the minus strand of CAMVCQ010000001.1, from coordinate 50,659 downwards.
AGAGTTGACGCTCTCGAATTCGAGGATGAAGTTAAAAGACTTGAGAAGGAGGGACTTACACCGCCTGAGGGAACTCAGATCATCCTTGGTATCACAAAAGCATCACTGGCAACAAACTCATTCCTGTCGGCTGCTTCATTCCAGGAGACTACAAAAGTCCTTACCGAAGCGGCTATCAAAGGAAAGATCGATCCGTTGGTTGGACTCAAGGAAAATGTCATCATCGGTAAACTGATCCCTGCGGGAACAGGTATGAAGAGATATCGCAATATCAAGATCTACAGTGATCTTGTTGATAGTCTTGAGCCACCCGAGGAGCGTGAAGAAGAGCTTGATCTGTCATCACTTACAGGAAAAGTTCAAGGTCATGCAAAAAACAGCATCGGAGCTATAAACGATGATGATGAAGAATTCGATGGCGAAGACTTCGATGAGGAATACAATGAAGAAGATGAAGAGCTTCTCGATGAGGAGCTTGATGAAGATGAGGCTGCTATAGAGGCGGAAGTGATATCCGATGAAGGAGACGAAGAGTAATTATCTTAAGCATAAAGCAGATCATTTAAAAGAGCGTGTGGCGACGATAGCAAGAGCTGTCGTCTTCGCTCTTTTTATGGGAACGGTACTCGGAGGGCTGGGTGCCGTTTTTTACCATGGGATCGTTGCGGTTACTGAGTTCAGAGAGGGGCATTGGTATGTGATGCTCCTGCTGCCTGTAGGTGCCGTACTGATCCTTTTGTTGTATCATGTGTTGCACGAGGACGATGACAAAGGAACCAACCTGGTTTTGGCATCAATACAGTCCGACAAGGATGTACCGCTGAGGATGTCGCTGCTTATGTTTGTCTCGACTATTTTTTCGCACTTAGTGGGTGCGTCAGTCGGACGAGAGGGAGCGGCACTGCAGATAGGCGGATCGGTCGGAAACTATATGGGACGATTTTTCTCACTATCAAAGGAGGAAAAAAAGACCCTTACAATGATCGGTATGTCCGCTATGTTTTCTGCACTTTTCGGGACACCGATGGCGGCGGCTTTTTTCTCGCTTGAGGTCGTGAGTGTCGGGATAATGCATTATTCAGCGCTTTTACCCTGTGTGCTCTCTGCCTATGTGGCGAGAGGAGTGGCCAGATATCTGGGGGCGTTTTCGCCGTTTTACGATATAGGAAAAATACCGGGATTTGAAGGAATATCGGCGCTTAAGGTTGCCGGGCTTGCCTTTGCCTGTGCGATCGTGTCTATTTTGTTTTGTATGGCGCTCAGACACGGCGAGGAGTTTGCAAAAAGGATCATCAAGAACAGGTATCTGCGTGCTGCGATCCTCGGTGCTCTTGTACTGGGATTGTTTTTCGCGGTTGGAGATCAGACCTATAACGGCGCAGGAGTCGATTACATAAAGCAGTGTGTGGCAGGTCACCCTCATCCGTTTGGATTTGTGATAAAAATAGCATTTACGGTGCTTTCGATCATAGCCGGTTACAAGGGCGGTGAGATCGTTCCTTCATTTTTCATAGGAGCGTCGCTTGGAAGCATGTATGGCAACCTGATAGGATTTGAGCCGGACATGTGTGCAGCGATCGGGATGGGAGCTGTTTTTTGCGGCGTTACAAACTGTCCGGTCACCTCGTTCATCATATGTATGGAGCTTTTCGGATTCAATGCGAGTCTGTATTTCCTGATAGCTATCGCGATAGCGTATACGTTTTCCGGATATTCAGGCCTGTATACAAGCCAAAAGATCGTATACTCGAAATTTCATTCGAATTATATTGACAAAAAAACACAGTAAAAAAAATCACCCATCTCAGGGTGATCTTTTTTTGGTAAAGGCGACTGCCGGATTTGAACCGGCGGTCAGGGAGTTGCAGTCCCATGCCTTACCACTTGGCTAAGTCGCCTTATATGAAACTGCCGGGTCTGATGCGATGCATCGGATACAAAGCAAGCACGTGGATATTGTATCCCGACCACAGCAAGTCATATAATACCATATCTTTTGGATTTATGCAAGTAGTTTTTGATTTTTTTCTGTTTGTTTAGTCCCTGCTGCGCTCAAGATTGGCAAATTTTGTAAGTTCAGCAAGCCATCTGAGCTTGACGGTGCAGGTCGGACCGTTTCTCTGTTTACCGATGATGATCTCAGTGATGCCTTTTTCCTCGGAATTATCCTTGTTGTAGTAATCATCCCTGTACAAAAACATAACAACGTCGGCATCCTGCTCTATAGCTCCTGATTCACGCAGGTCAGATAGCATCGGGCGTTTGTCGTTTCTGGCCTCAGGCGCACGGGAAAGCTGCGACAGCGCAACAATCGGACACTCTACTTCACGAGCGATCTGCTTGAGACCACGGGATATCCTCGAGATTTCCTCCTGACGGGAATTGATCTTTGCTCCACCATCATCTCCACTCATCAGCTGCAGATAGTCGATAAAAATGAGCTTTACGCCAAACTGGGCTTTCAGCTTACGGCATTTGGTACGCAGCTGTGTCAGGCTGATCCCGCCCGTATCATCTATATATAGCTTTGAATTCGCAAAAATGCTTGCGCTCTCGGCAATCTTGCCCCATTCGTCAATGCTTAGCTGTCCGGTACGGATCTTTTGCGAGTCAACGTGTGAATTCATTGAAATAAGTCGCTTCGCCAAAAGCTCTGCTGACATCTCGAGACTAAATATCGCGGTCGGGATATTTTTCTTTATTGCGGCAAACTCGGCTATATTAAGCGCAAATGCCGTTTTTCCCATAGACGGTCTGGCAGCTATCAGAATCAGGTCTGATGGCTGTAGGCCTGCGATCCTGTAGTCGAGGTCGGTAAACCCCGTCGGTATACCGGTGACGCTTCCGCCGGACGCTGCAGCTGACTCGATACTTTTGACGGTGTTTATCATTATTTTTCTGATATCACTCTGTTCGGCTTTGCTCGAGTTGTACGCCTGAGACAGCCTAAATATCTCGCTCTCCGCGTTCTCGATGAGAGATGCGGCGTCTGAGGTATCCGTGTAACCGCGGTTTATGACCTCCTCAGAGGTGTGGATTATCCTTCTTGCGTAGGATTTGTCACGCACGATCTGCACGTATTGCTTGATATTTGCGGATGTAGGAACGACGCTGAGTATGCTTTTCAGGCTGTCAAGTCCTCTGATCTCCTCCGGTGCGCCCTCGTCCTTGAGGCGCTCAGACAGAGTGATGAGGTCGTTGTCCTGGCCGTCTTTGTACATTCCCGCAAGCGCGCTAAATATAAACCGACAGCGTCTGTCATAGAAATCATCTTGTGTCAGCGAGTCGCAGGCGATAGCTACCGCCTCCGCATCAAGCAGCATAGAGCCGACCACAGACTGCTCGGCTTCTATATTGTGCGGCATCATTCTCCGGCTTATTGCTTCTTCTTCCATATCATATATCCTCGGCATCATAGAAAAATGAATTATTGTTTATCAGCTTTTGTCCTTCACTATAACCTTCAATTCCGCCGTAACTTTCGGATGGAGTTTGACCGGTACCATATAGGTTCCCAGACTTTTTATGTGGTCTTTGAGGACAAGTTTTTTCTTGTCAATATCAAAATCAAGCTGCTCTTTTGCGGCCTGAGCGATTTCCTTTGTGGATACGGCACCAAAAGCTTTTCCGTCTGCACCGGCTTTGATGTGTACCTCTACGGAGGACTCGGCTATGCGTGAGGCGAATTCTTTTGCCTGTTCAAGCTTTTCAGCAGCTACTTTGTCCTCATTTTGTTTTTTGAGCTTGAGGTCATTGAGTGCTTTTGGAGTAGCTTCTGCTCCAAGCTTTTTTTTCAGGATGAAATTTTTGGCATATCCGTCACTTACATCCACGATATCATCTTTTTTTCCAAGGGATTTGACATCCTCAAACAGTATTACTTTCAATCTATCTCACCATCCTTTTTCATTTCAAGCAGAACATCTTTTATCATCTGGGCACCCTCCTCGAGAGTACAGTCACTCAGCTGTGCGCCGGCCATATTTATATGCCCTCCGCCACCGAGCCTTTCCATAACCAATTGCACATTGAGCTCATCTATGGACCTTGCACTGATGTAGATCTTTTTGTCATACGGAGTCAGCACAAATGACGCTTTGACACCCTGGATATCCAAAAATGTGTTGGCGATCTTTGATCCGACGATAGTTGGGTCGGGGAAGCCCTCTATATGACAAGGTGCGATCGCGTAGGAGTCCATAAACAGGTGCATGTTTCTGACTGCTTCTGCCTGGATTTTGTATTCTCTTATATCCGTTCGGAACATTTTTCTGATACGCATGATCTCGGCACCGCATCTTCTCAAAAATGCGACCGCCTCAAATGTCCTGACACCGGGTTTGTTCATAAAGTTGTTTGTATCGACCATGATACCGGAGTATAGCGCATCCGCTTCCAGTGTACGCAGTCGTACCTCTTCTCCGGAGTATTGGACGATCTCTGCTACCATCTCGCAGGCTGATGAGGCAAACGGCTCCACATATGAGAGAGTTGCGTTTTTGACTACCTCGTCGGTCTGTCTGTGGTGATCGATCACAACCACTGTCGAAGCTCTTTCGATAAGCTCCGGAGCGTCGGTCCTTGAAGGTCTGTTTACATCAACAATTACAAGCAGGACGCCTGCGCCGTTGCCGACATACTCTTCAGCCTGTCCCTGCGACAAAAACAGGTCGGAGGGGTACTCGCTGTTGTTTTTGAAAAGATCTATGAGCGGGGCAAGTGCAGTTGATACGGAACCCACCACGATTCGGGCATTTTTCCCGAGGTCGGCTGCTATACGATAGATGCCGAGCGCGCTTCCGAGCACATCGACATCGGGCATATGGTGTCCCATTATTATCACTCTGTCGCTCAACTCTATGGAGTCGCGAAGTGCGTGCGCTTTTACACGGGCTTTTACGCGGGTGTTTTTCTCCTGCTCGACGCTCTTTCCTCCATAGTAGAGTGTATTGTCCTTGGTTTTGATGACAACCTGGTCGCCGCCGCGTCCGAGCGCCAGATCGATGGCACTTCTCGCGTAATCCTGCCTTTTTCTGTATGTTTCTGTCTGAGATCCGATACCGATTGAAATTGTGACATTGGTCTCGTCAGCATTTGCGGCGTTTATAGCCTTGATATCCTCAAGGATTGAGAATTTATCGGCCTGCATCATTGACAGATACTTGTGCTGGATCATGAAAATGTATTTATCTTTTTCAAGCTTTCTGATGATGGCATCGTATTCGAGCAGGTACTTGGTGATATTGCTGTCGATCATTGCCACCAGCATAGCTTTGCGGACATCGTCAGCGTTTTCGATACTCTCTTCATAATTATCTATGTACAAAAGTCCCACATCCAAACGCTGTTCGAAGTTTTCTTTTTGAACACGGATGAAATCGGTCTCATCGTACATATATATTATGAAAATGTTATTTTCGAGCTTTTTAGGAATGATCGCATTCTTATTTTTTTTGTTAAATATCTTTGATTCGTCATCCTTGTCAAGCTCTAAGTATTTGATGATGGCGTGGTATGAAAAATCGTTGCTTGAAAAATGAACATGTCCAACCGGATTCTCCGCGGTGGGCATAGTTTTTTCAGTGATCTCAGGTACTGCATCGGTTATTGTAAAATCGCTGCTGAACTGAGATGAAAAAAGCTCTTCAAATTTGTTGTTGTTCCATAGACACGCCAGATCGCCGGAGATGATACATATAGGAATCTCCATTGTATCGGCGATGTTATGGGAGGCTTCTGAAAACTTTACAGCGTAGCTTATTATATTTTTAGTAATCGAGCGACGTTTTGCGAAGTAGAGCAAAAACGCCAAAATGTAGAAAACGCAAGTATAAACAGATACATATATGCCGATCGTTATGTTGAGAGTGTATATATGTATATTTAGTACTATCAGAAGCAGACCCAGAATTAAGGGCCACTTAAGGTAGCTTCTGAGCGAATTCCTCATTTTTTTTGTGCCCATAGTGATCCTCCTACAAAAGATCCTTTCCGGTGATCCTCTTGTATCCGTCAAGGTAGATTTCAATAGTCTTTTGAGCGATGTCCTCAGGCAGAGACCAGTCATGCTTTCCTTCGTTAGCTTTCAGCCAGTCACGGGCAAGCTGCTTGTCAAAAGAAGGCTGTGAATGTCCGGGCTCATATCCGTCAAGAGGCCAGAAACGTGATGAATCAGGTGTGAGCATCTCGTCTGCAAGTACAATATTTCCGTTATCATCAAGTCCGAACTCAAATTTAGTGTCAGCTATGATGATACCTTTTGTATATGCGTAATCGGCACATTTTTTATAGAGACCTATCGTGAGGTCACGAAGCTTCTCAGCGTACTCGCGTCCTTTGCCCGGGAAGGCTGCCTCGAGATGGTCGATACTCTGTTCAAAAGAAATGTTCTCATCGTGCTCACCGATCTCAGCCTTGGTCGAAGGCGTGTAGATAGGTTCAGGAAGCTTATCTGATTCCTTGAGCCCCTCGGGAAGGGTTATACCACAGACCTTGCCGGTTTTCTGATAGCTTGCCCAGCCGCTTCCGGTGATGTAGCCTCGAACGATACACTCTATAGGAAGCATTTTGAGCTTTTTGCACATCATAGAGCGTCCCTCGAACTTTTTGTCGTGGAAAAACTCAGGCATATCGTTTGTGTCGACCGAAACCATATGGTTCGGGCACAGATCCTTTGTATAGTCAAACCAGAATTTCGACATCTGTGTGAGAACGCGTCCTTTGTTTACGATCTCGTTTCCGAGGATCACATCAAAACAGCTGATGCGATCGGTACAAACCATTATCAGTGTATCACCGCCGTCGTAGATCTCGCGGACCTTTCCCTCAGCGATGGGTTTGAGTTCATTACTCATTTTTTATCCTCCTGAAATACATTATTATGTAACACTACATTAAGAAACATGCTATATTTTATTACAGAATTGAAAAAAATGCAAATAATTCTGTAAAAAACCTTGACAAATGCCGAAAAATGGCGTATAAATATATCTGTAAGTGAGTTCGGTCCGTAATATCTTCTTAACATATTACGAATTGAACAGAAAAAATAACTTTTATGTCGAGGAGGACTATATCCATGAACAAGACAGAATTAGTTGCAGCAATTGCAAACCAGGCAGGTTTGAGCAAGAAAGACGCTGAGGGAGCACTGAAGGCATTTATCGATGCAGTTACAAAAGAGCTTAAAAAGGGTGGAAAAGTTCAGCTTGTAGGCTTTGGTACATTTGAGGTAGTTAAGCGTGCAGCAAGAGAGGGTGTTAATCCGCTTACAAAGCAGCCTATGAAGATTGCTGCTTCAAAAGCTCCTAAATTTAAGGCTGGTAAAGCACTTAAAGAGGCTGTTAACAAGAAATAATTTTGTTAATGTTTATGCTAAACCCTTCGGCGCTTTGGTCGGAGGGTTTATTTTTTTGAGAAATATCCGAAAGTACATAATGAAGCCGGTATCCGCACATCACGGAAAAGGCTTTAGATGAAAAAAGGAGGAGAGAGCATGAGGCTTGACAAATACCTGAAGGTATCGAGGCTTATCAAAAGAAGGACTGTTGCCAATGAGGCTTGCGATGCCGGAAGAGTATCCGTAAATGACCGTGTTGCCAGGGCTTCGTACGATGTCAAGGCCGGGGATGTGATAGAGATCACATTCGGCGACAAAAAAACAAAGGTCGAGGTGACAAGAGTAGAGGAAACTGTTCGCAAGGAAGAAGCAGCTGAGATGTACAAGGTAATATAGTCACATCCGAATGGATTGGTTACCCATGACAGTAATGAAATCGTCAAAAAACGCTGAAAAACCTGATTTTTTACTTGACAAACATGTTAAAACTTCTTATAATTAGTCTGTAGGTTTGTGTTTTTTGATCGGAGGTGGCGTTTTGAAAAAACTGAATAGAAAACATAAGCGCCACACAGGGCTCTATCTCGTGGTTTTGCTTGTGGGGATATTTGTAGCAAGCCTTGCGGTGCAGGGATACGCTCTTTCATCCAACTGTGACAGGCTTCAGGCGGAGCAGGCGGAGCTCGAGGCCAAAAAGAAAAATCTCGAAGAGGAAAAAGCCGAGATCCAGGAAAAAGCTGATTATATGAAAACAGACCAATACATAGAGGATGTAGCCAGAGAAAAACTCGGATTAGCATATAAAGATGAAATAATATTTAAGGCAGCGGACAGCGAATAAGTCCGCTGTTGTTTTATGTTAAAACAGCTTATGTTTAACAAAGCGTACGGTATGAGGTCAAAGAACAAAAGATGAATGCGGACATTTTTGAGAAGGATTTTTTACAATATCTCAAGGAAAAAGAATTGATAAAAGGCGGTGAAAAGATCATCGTCGGCCTTTCGGGTGGCGCTGATTCCGTCGCCCTTTTGGCGCTTCTCGCACGCACAAGAGAAAAGCTTGACACAAGGCTTGTTGTCGTGCACATCCATCACGGGATAAGGGGGAATGAGGCTGACAGGGACGAGAGATTCTCGGAAGAATTAGCCCAAAAAATGAATGTCAGCTACATCTGCAAAAGGGTTGATGCTCCCGGTTATGCAAAAAATGAGGGGCTCACACTTGAGGAGGCGGCAAGGGTACTCAGGTACAGGGCGCTTGAGGAGGTCTGCGAGAGTGAAGATGCGGATCTGATAGCGCTTGCTCATCACAAGGACGACCAGGCTGAAACCGTGCTTATGAATCTGCTCAGGGGGACCGGGGCTGCAGGGCTCTCAGGAATCCGCCCGAAAAACGACAACAGGATACGGCCGCTGTTGTTTGCGACAAAAAAAGAGATTTTAGGATATTTAGAATCGCTGGGATATGAGCATGTAGAGGATTCCACAAATCAATCATCCGAGCACTCCAGAAACAGGATACGCGCTGAGATCATGCCGATCGCCGAAGAAATCTATCCCGGGGCGACAGATCATATCGCCGCACTTGCCGAGGATATGTTGATCTTCAGGGAAAGTGCTGAAAATAAGGCAAAAGCCCTTGCAAACGGCAATAGGATAATAGTATCAGAATACAAAAAGCAAGATGATGTCACAAAACACGAGATGATCAAAATAGCCTTGTCAACAGTGATACCCGGTTCAAAGGATGTGACGAGGACGCATTACACCGAGATAAAAAAGCTCATAGAAGGTGAAGGAAACACCGGAAAAAGCGTGTCTTTACCGCTTGGAGTAAAAGCTATCCGGTCGTATGATGAGCTTGTGATCAAAAAAGATGACTCATCCGGTGCAGGAATCACAGAAACAGAGCTTGTCATACCGGGCAAAACAACAGTTGAAAACAGCGGAAAAACGTGGGCTTTCGAGACTGAGATCATAGATGCAAAAGAATTTAATTCAAATTTTGAAAGAAAAGACTATACGAAACACATAAAATATGATAGAATAGATGGGAAAATTGTGTTGCGAAATCCCAGAGAGGGAGATTATCTCGAGATAGGTCCCGAAGGAGACAAAAAACTCCTGTCAAGGTACTATATCGACTCCAAGGTGGCGCGGGATGAGAGACCAAAACAGCTGGTGCTTTCGGCAGGCTCGTTGGTGATATGCGCTCTCCCGGAGAGACTGAGCGACACATTCAAAATCGATGAAAGCACGAAAAGCGTATTACAGATCAAATGGACTGTAGGAGAGGTGGCATATGAAGGAAATCATAATTAAAAGGATCACTGAAGAGGAGATTCACAAAAGGGTAAAAGAGCTTGCTGACGCTATCAACGAAGATTACAAGGACAAACAGCTTCATCTGGCGTGCGTGCTCAAGGGCGGAGTTTACTTTGCCTGCGAATTATCCCGATACCTGACTATGCCGGTCAGTATAGATTTTTTGAGTCTGTCAAGCTACGGCGACGGACTTACGAGTCAGGGTGTGATCACACTCAATCACGATCTGACGCAGAGTATCACCGGGAAAAATGTCCTCCTCATCGAGGATATCATAGATACGGGCAAAACGCTTCAGTATGTAGAAAACATGCTTTTGAAAAGAGAGCCCAAAACATTTAATGTCTGCACTCTGCTTGACAAAGTTTCAAGAAGGGTGACGGATGTGGAGATCCGCTATGTCGGATTCGAGATAGAGGATTATTTTGCGGTAGGATACGGACTTGACTACGCGCAGAAGTATCGCAATCTCACATACATCGGAGAATTGCAGTTTAAGGAGGAAGATTGATTCATGAGTTCAAGAGGATATGGTTTCCTGATACTGGTTATCGCGGTTATAGCGATATTGGTGGGAACCTCACTGTATAGCGGCAGACTTGACAAGGACGGCTATACATACAGCAAGTACCAACAGGATCTGAAGGCGAAAAACATATCGTCAGTAACGGTAGAGCAAAACACGGAGGTCCCGACGGGACAGCTTTTGATACACACAAACAAAGGGGTTGAGCAAAAGCTCTATGTATCGGATGTAAACGAAGCGATAAAAGAACTGAAAAATGCGGGAGTGACATCGATCACGGTCGAGGACGTTTCGAGAACTCCATGGTACCTTGAGATGCTTCCGTATGTATTTGGATTTATACTCATCCTGCTTTTGTTCAGTCTGATGAGCGGACAGAGCGCAGCCGGTGGCGGTGGCGGCGGAGCGATGATGAATTTCGGCAAAAGCCGCGCCCGTATGACTTCACCGGACGAAAAGAAAAAAACATTTGAAGATGTGGCAGGGCTCTATGAGGAAAAAGAGCAGCTCGAAGAGGTTGTTGACTTCCTTGAAGCCCCTGAAAAATACACCAAGCTCGGAGCCCGTATACCGAAAGGTATCATACTTGTGGGTCCTCCGGGAACAGGAAAAACCTTGCTTGCGAAGTCAGTGGCAGGAGAAGCGGGAGTGCCGTTTTTCAGCATATCAGGATCTGATTTTGTAGAGATGTTCGTAGGTGTCGGAGCCTCGAGAGTAAGGGATCTTTTTGAAGAAGCCAAAAAGCATTCGCCCTGTATCGTGTTTATAGACGAGATCGACGCGGTCGCCAGACGCAGAGGTTCAGGACTCGGCGGTGGACACGACGAGCGTGAGCAGACACTAAATCAGCTCCTTGTAGAGATGGACGGATTCGGAGAAAACGAAGGCATCATCGTGATGGCGGCTACAAACCGTGTGGATATCCTTGATCCGGCTATCCTCAGACCCGGAAGGTTTGACAGAAAGATATATGTGGGATCACCTGATGTCAGGGCGAGAGAAGAGATACTCAAAGTACACGCAAAAAATAAACCGCTTGCAGACAATGTCGATTTGAACGAGATAGCAAGGACAACAGCGGGATTCGTCGGAGCAGACCTTGAGAACCTCCTCAACGAATCAGCTATCAATGCAGCAAGGGACAACAGGGCATTTGTAAACGAAGAAGATATCAAAAAATCATTTATAAAAGTCGGAATAGGAACCGAGAAAAAAAGCAAGATCATATCGGAAAAAGACAAAAGGATCACGGCTTTTCACGAGGCCGGGCATGCGATACTCTTCCATGTGCTTCCTGATGTAGGACCGGTGTATGCGGTTTCTGTTATCCCGACCGGACAGGGTGCGGGCGGATACACGATGCCTCTACCTGAAAAAGACGAGATGTATATGACCAAGGGCAGGATGCTGCAAAACATCATTGTATCGCTTGGTGGTCGTATAGCAGAGGGATTGATACTTGAGGATGTGACTACGGGCGCGTCCATGGATATCAGACAGGCAACGGAAGCTGCCAGAGATATGGTCACCAAGTACGGTTTTTCGGATGAGTTGGGTATGATCAATTATTCAACATCCGATGATGAAGTATTTATCGGTCGTGAGATCGGACATACGAAAAACTTCAGTGAAGGCACATCCGAGATCATCGATCGTGAAGTGAAAAGGATCATCGATGAGTGCTATGAAAAAGCGACAAAAATACTCAAAGACAATATCGATCTGCTTCACAGGATCGCGGAGCTTCTGATAGAGAAGGAAAGAATCGGAAGAGATGAGTTCGAAGCATTATTTGAAGAAACACAGACAGTCGAAGGCTGAAGTTTTTGACGGAAAGGAAAAAGGGGCACTATGCTTACTGAGAGCAATCTTAGAGCAGGGAATGATTCCGGAGACGAGAGTCGGGATCCGCTGGCCGGCGCGATTCCGTATTCCGGAACACCCGTCATGAAAAGTATGGTTGATGAGCGAAAGCCTATCAACCGTCTTGCTATTTTTTCTGACGGATCGCCGAATTACATATTTCCGCCGGAGCCGGATATTTTTTCTAATGTCACGATCAGGATCAGGGTAGGCAGAGAGGATGTGGACACCGTCACAGCCATTGTTGACGGCAAACCATATCCCATGAGGAAAAATGTTCCCATGGCTACCAAGTATTTTGATTTCTATGAGACGAGTTTTTCTGTAGACAAAAGCAGAGTATCGTATTTTTTTGAGATTTCCAAAGGCAAAGAGACAGTCTACTTCAACAGAAAAGGCGATGTTGATGTGGTTGACAGTTATTTCAACCATACTATTTTTCCGGGATTCTACACCCCGGAATGGGCAAAAGGCGCTGTCATGTATCAGATCTTTGTAGACAGGTTCTACAACGGAAACACCGGAAATGATGTCGTAAGCGGGGAGTATTCTTATATCGGTGAGCAGGTAAAGCATGTGGATGACTGGCACAAGCTTCCTTCTTCTATGGATGTGAGAAACTTCTACGGTGGTGACTTAAACGGTGTATTGAAAAAACTTGATTATCTCGCTGAACTGGGAGTTGAGGTGTTGTATCTCAATCCCATTTTTGTGTCGCCGTCCAATCACAAATACGATACACAGGATTATGATCATGTGGATCCTCACTTTACTATCATAAACAATGACGGTGGAGAGCCGCTAGAGGAGGGTGAGCTTGATAATTCCAAAGCTACTAAGTATATAAAAAGAGTGGCAGATCCGGACAACCTCGAAAAGAGCAACGAATACTTTGCGAGATTTGTGGAGGAGGTCCACAAAAGAGGGATGAAGGTCATCCTTGACGGCGTTTTCAACCACTGCGGTTCATTCAATAAATGGATGGACAGAGAAAAAATATACAAATCCCAGGGAAGCTACGAGGATGGTGCATACATAAGCGAGGACAGTCCGTACAATTCATTTTTCAAGTTTCAGAGCAAGGGTGAATGGCCGGACAATAACTGCTATGATGCGTGGTGGGGAAACGATACGCTTCCGAAGCTGAACTATGAGGAATCGGAAAAGCTTTATCACTACATCCTCAGGATTGCCGCAAAATGGCTTTCTCCGCCGTACAACGTGGACGGATGGAGACTTGATGTGGCAGCGGATCTGGGACATACAGAGGACTTTAACCACAAATTTTGGCGCGATTTCAGAAAAACAGTAAAAGGTATAAACCCTGATGCCCTGATACTTGCGGAACACTATGGGGATCCCTCAAGGTGGCTTGGTGGTGATCAGTGGGACTCTGTTATGAATTATGATGCTTTCATGGAGCCGGTATCGTGGTTTTTGACAGGGATGGATAAGCACAGCGATGTTTATAAGCCAGAGCTCAGAGGTGATAACAATGCATTTTTCGCGGCTATGACTAATTATAATGCAAGGATGCCGATACAGTCTTTGCAGGTAGCGATGAATGAGCTTTCAAACCACGACCATTCAAGGTTTTTGACAAGGACGAACTTTACACCGGGACGAACTGCTTTTGCGGGACCGATGGCCGCCGAATACAACATTAAACCCGCTATCATGCGTCAGGCCGTGGTGATACAGATGACTTGGAGAGGCGCACCGACGGTGTACTACGGAGATGAGGCGGGGCTCTGCGGATGGACGGATCCTGATAGCAGGAGAACATATCCCTGGGGCAGGGAAGACAAAGAGATGCTCAGCTTCCACAAAGAGATGATACGTATCCACAAAGACTATGAGGTTTTCAAAACAGGAACGGTCATATATCTTTTGAGCGAGCCGGGACTTATCGCTTACGGAAGATACGATGACAAAGAAAGCGTGATCGTAGCTGTTCAGGTTGACGGGTATGAACGGGAGATAGAGCTTGATGCCTGGAGGGTCGGATTGAAAGACGGACAAAACATGGTCCGTATGATGTATACCGACAATAACGGATATACACTCAGGCTCGAATCCGTGAGATCTGATGAAGGAAAGATCCGAGTAAAGATAGGCCCGAACGGAGCAATCGTTTGGAAGAGTATAGATTTCTAGCAGATACAAAACGAAGCAGACATTTTTATATAGAAAGAAAAATGGAGGGAAACTATGAAAGCTTACACTGAAATGACAAAAGAGGAGCTCGAAAAGGAACTTGAGTATGTAAGAGAAGAATACGAGAGATACAGACTTATGGATCTGCATTTGGATATGAGCAGAGGTAAGCCGTGCAAGGAGCAGTTAGACCTTTCCATGGGGATGATGGATGCGCTGAATTCTTCTGTGGATTTGAGCTGCGAGGATGGTACGGACTGTCGAAACTACGGCGTTATCGATGGTATAGAAGAGGCAAAAGTACTTATCGGGGATATGATGGAAAACAACCCCGACAACATAATCATATATGGAAACTCATCGCTAAACGTTATGTATGATACGGTTTCAAGAGCTATGACACATGGAATCCTCGGAAACACGCCATGGTGCAAGCTTGACAAGGTGAAATTCCTCTGCCCGTCGCCGGGATACGACAGACATTTTGCGATCACAGAGTATTTTGGGATAGAGATGATACCGGTTCCGATGACTGAAGACGGCCCGGATATGGATATGGTCGAAGACCTTGTATCAAAAGATGATGCGATCAAAGGAATCTGGTGTGTGCCGAAGTACTCAAACCCTCAGGGGTATACTTACTCCAAAGAGACAGTTTACAGATTTGCCCATTTGAAGCCGGCAGCGCCTGATTTTCGTATATTCTGGGACAACGCATACGGTATACACCATTTGTATGACCACGACAGGGCATTTATCCCGGAGATACTTGCCGAGTGTAAAAAAGCAGGAAATCCGGACCTTGTATATAAATTTGCATCAACATCAAAGATCACATTCCCGGGAAGCGGTATCGCATCTCTTGCGACCTCGCCAAATAACCTTGAGGATATCCTGAAACAGCTTTCACGTCAGACTATAGGACACGACAAGGTGAATCAGCTTCGTCACGTGAGATTTTTCAAGGATATATCCGGCATGGTAGATCATATGAGAAAGCACGCTGATGTGATCAGACCAAAATTCGAGGCTGTGCTTGACTGCTTTGACAGAAACCTTTTGGGGCTTGATATCGGAGAGTGGACAAGACCTGTGGGAGGGTACTTCATAAGCTTTGAGACTATGGAAGGCTGCGCAAAGGAAGTTGTGCATATGGCCAAAAAAGCGGGAGTAAAAATGACAGAAGCGGGTGCAACCTGGCCGTATCACAACGACCCAAAGGACACAAACATCCGTGTGGCACCGACATACCCGACACTTGAGGACCTTCGTATGGCAGCGGAGCTTTTCACACTCTGCGTTCGTATCGTCAGTGCAGAAAAAATACTTGCATCGATGTGAAAAAGTGGTATAATACGGAAAGAGTGCATAATCCGAAGAAACAGTAGAAATCAGACAAGAATAATAAAAATAGAATATAAATGTATGTGTGAGGTGAAAAATGGCAAAACGAACAGATTTAAAAAAGGTACTGATAATTGGGTCAGGTCCGATAGTTATCGGTCAGGCATGTGAGTTTGATTACTCGGGAACTCAAGCATGCAAAGCGCTTAGAAAGCTTGGGTACGAGATCGTATTGGTCAACTCCAATCCTGCGACTATCATGACAGATCCTGAGATTGCAGATGTTACTTACATCGAACCGCTCAATGTCGACAGACTTGAGCAGATCATAGCACAGGAAAGACCGGATGCATTGCTTCCGAACCTTGGAGGGCAGTCAGGACTCAATCTGTGTTCCGAGCTCAATCAAAAAGGAATACTCGAAAAATACGGAGTCGAGGTAATAGGTGTCCAGGTAGATGCTATCGAGCGAGGAGAGGATCGAATCGAGTTTAAACACACGATGGACAGTCTCGGTATCGAGATGGCCAGAAGTGAGGTTGCATATAGCGTTGATGAGGCATTAAAGATAGCCGATGATCTCGGATACCCTGTTGTACTTCGCCCGGCATACACTATGGGTGGAGCCGGCGGCGGGCTCGTATACAACAAGGAAGAGCTTCAGGTTGTCTGCGCAAGAGGACTTCAGGCATCTCTTGTGGGACAGGTTCTGGTTGAAGAATCAATCCTTGGTTGGGAGGAGCTTGAGCTTGAGGTCGTCCGTGACTCGGAAGGGAACAAGATCACAGTTTGCTTCATCGAAAACATAGACCCTATGGGTGTGCATACAGGTGATTCTTTCTGTTCAGCACCGATGCTCACCATATCAGAGGAAACACAGAAAAAGCTTCAGGAGCAGGCGTACAAAATTGTTGATGCCGTTCAGGTTATCGGTGGTACCAATGTTCAGTTTGCACACGACCCTGTTTCAGACAGGATCATAGTTATAGAGATAAATCCCCGTACATCAAGGTCATCTGCTCTTGCTTCAAAAGCAACGGGATTCCCGATCGCGCTTGTATCGGCGATGCTTGCTACGGGACTTACGCTCAAGGATATTCCTTGCGGAAAATACGGAACACTTGATAAGTATTATCCTGATGGTGACTATGTTGTTATCAAGTTTGCCAGATGGGCATTTGAAAAATTCAAAGGGATCGAGGACAAACTCGGTACTCAGATGCGTGCGGTAGGCGAGGTTATGAGTATCGGAAAAAACTACAAAGAAGCATTTCAGAAGGCGATCAGAAGTCTCGAGACAGGACGCTATGGACTTGGTCACGCCAAAGATTTTGATACGCTTTCAAAGGATGAATTGCTCAAAAAGCTTATCACTCCATCGAGCGAGAGACATTTTGTGATGTATGAGGCACTTCGTAAGGGTGCTACCATAGATGAGATCCACGATCTGACACACGTAAAAAAATATTTCATCGAGCAGATGAAAGAGCTTGTCGACGAAGAGGAAGCATTGATAGCAGGCAAAGGAAGTATGCCAGCTGACGATAAACTCATACAGGCCAAAAAAGATGGATTTTCAGACAAATACCTCAGCCAGATACTCGACATCCCCGAAGAGGATATCAGAAACAAAAGGATTTCCCTTGGTGTGGAGGAAGCCTGGGAGGGCGTTCATGTAAGCGGAACTGAGGACAGCGCTTATTATTATTCGACTTATAATTCAGAGGACAAAAACCCTGTAAATACTGATAAACAAAAAATAATGATCCTCGGCGGAGGACCAAACCGTATTGGACAGGGAATCGAGTTTGATTATTGTTGCGTTCACGCTGCGATGGCGCTCAAAAAACTTGGATTTGAAACCATCATAGTAAACTGCAACCCTGAAACGGTATCAACTGACTATGATACATCTGATAAGCTTTATTTCGAGCCGCTCACAACAGAGGATGTGCTCAGCATCTATCACAAGGAGAAACCTGTTGGAGTGATCGCACAGTTCGGTGGCCAGACACCGTTAAATATCGCTGCAGAGCTTGAGAAAAACGGAGTCAAGATACTTGGAACATCACCGTCTGTTATCGATCTTGCTGAGGACAGAGATCAGTTTAGAGCAATGATGGATAAGCTCGGCATACCGATGCCTGAGTCAGGAATGGCTGTTGATGCAGAAGAAGCAAAACAGATCGCAAAAAAGATCGGATATCCTGTTATGGTGCGTCCGTCCTACGTCCTTGGAGGTCGTGGAATGGAAATCGTATATGATGACAACGCTATGGAAGAGTATATGAACGCAGCAGTTGGCGTGACACCTGACAGACCGATACTTATCGACAGGTTCCTCAATCACGCTATGGAGTGCGAAGCAGACGCTATCGCAGACGGAGGACATGCATTTGTTCCTGCTGTTATGGAGCATATAGAGCTCGCGGGAGTTCATTCCGGAGATTCGGCGTGCATCCTTCCGTCAGTACATATTTCAGAGAAAAATGTCAAGATAATCAAAGAGTATACGAGAAAAATAGCCGAAGAAATGCATGTTCAGGGACTTATGAATATGCAGTACGCTATAGAAAACGACACTGTGTATGTTTTGGAAGCAAACCCGAGAGCATCAAGAACAGTTCCTCTTGTATCAAAGGTTTGCAATATCCGTATGGTACCGCTTGCAACTGAGATCATCACCGCAGAGATAACCGGTAAGCCGTCACCTATCCAGAGCTTAAAAGAAGGTGAGATACCGTATTATGGTGTGAAAGAAGCAGCGTTCCCATTCAATATGTTCCAGGAGGTCGATCCTCTGCTTGGACCTGAGATGAGATCTACCGGAGAGGTTTTGGGGCTTTCATCTTCCTACGGAGAAGCATACTTCAAGGCTCAGGAGGGAGTTGGATCAAAGCTTCCGCTATCAGGCAAGGTGCTTATCTCAGTAAACCGCAAGGACAAAGAAGAAGTTGTAGAGGTTGCAAAGCTATTCAATGAAGCGGGATTTGATATTGTTGCTACCGGAAAAACATATGAGCTTATCACTGAGGCAGGAATTCCTGCGGAACTTGTGAAAAAGCTATATGAAGGAAGACCAAATACAAAAGATATCATCACAAACGGAGAGGTTGCATTAGTCATCAATTCACCTGTCGGAAAAGACAGCGTTCACGATGATTCATACTTAAGAAAAGCAGCAATCAAAGCAAAAGTTCCGTATCTGACTACTATGGCAGCAGCCAGAGCATCAGCTGAAGGAATCAAGTATGTAAAAGAGCATGGAACCGGAGAGATGAGATCTCTACAGCAGTTGCATAGTTTGATAGTCAGATGATGTCAGTGAGATAAGTGAGTGTAGATTTTGAGAGCGATAAGTTCTCATTGATTGTATCGGAAATACAGAAATAATCAGTAAGAGAGCCGGAGACTGTTTCGGCTCTCTTTTTTTTGCAAAAATATGGAATGAATATTGACAATGCGGAATAAAAACGGTAAAATTATGGTTAGAAATGATACGAGGGAGGTGGCGCGCTATGAATTTGAGTGAAATGAAAAAAGCGAAAAAAGAAATGGGACTTAGTTGTGAAACAATAGCTGCCAGGACAAAAGTTCCGTTGAGTACGGTTCAAAAAATATTTAGTGGCGTAACCAAAAGACCACGAGAGGACACGCTGAGGCAGCTTAGTACGGTTTTTATTCGTTATGATCATATAATACAAAAGCCCGGGGGGATGCGCATAGGTGAGCCAGCGGTTGATTACGGCAAATCTCTGGCACAAGAACCTGCTTTTGAACCGGGAAGTAGTGAGCCATTTCGACGACAGGGTACATATACTGTTGAAGACTATTATCGCGTGCCTGATGACAGAAGAGTTGAACTTATAGATGGAGTGTTTTATGATATGTCGGCGCCAAACGCGGTTCATCAACACATGGTTGGATTTATTTTTAATCAGATTTATAATTATATACAGTCCAATAATGGTGATTGTATTCCGTTTTGTGCACCGACGGATGTGAGACTTGATATATTCAAAGATGATAAAACAATGGTTCAGCCGGATGTTTTTGTCATTTGTGATGAGGAAAAAGTAAACTATCATAATGTCACAGAAGGACCTGATTTCATAGTAGAGGTATTATCGCCGTCAACCCGTCGCACGGATATGATAAAAAAGCTTCAAAAATATGCGGATGCTGATGTAAGGGAATACTGGATCGTAGATCCGCAAAATGCAAAAATCACAGTCTATGATTTTGAAAACGACTGTGATATGAAAGTGTATCGGTTTGGTGAAAAAGTCCCTGTTGCTATCTATGACGGAAAACTTGTTATAGATTTTGACGCCGTACCCAAATACATTAAAAAAATGTATAATGATAACTGGGAGTTGATCACTAATTAAAGAAAATGGAATCTATATCCAGTAATTATAAACAGCCACTGTCCCTATCAGATTGAGTGCGCAACCAAAAACAGCAACCGGCGTGATCCATTTGACAAAGCTTTCATTTTTGGGTTTCCATGCAAGCATAAACAGATACAGCCACGGCAGGATGTCCAAAAGATATCTGTTTCCGAAACCCCATCCTCCGAGAGTTTTGTGGAGACATATGAAAACTACATGGCAAACCGTGATGATAGGAACAAGGATCAAAAAAACAGTACTGTGCTTCCTTTTTCCCAAAAGGGCATAGAGCCAAACACCGATGATCACAAGAAAAATAGGCGCTGCGATATAGAAAGCAAAGCCCTCTGCATTAGGGAATGCTATCGCTCCGTTTTCAGGGTTCATATCCGGAAAATGAAGCAATTTATTTAGATTCTCCCATAGATATGAAATACTAAACTGTCCGGAGTCTGAACTTGTAAATTCCGGCAAATAGTTGTGTCCGAATTCAAAAATGTTCCCAAATCTTTTGTAATTTAATATCATATAAACGGATGCGATAATAACAGGTCCAACACACCAATACCATCTGTTTTTTATTAATGCGATTACCTTTTTTATAAAAGGTGCTTCAGATGAGGATACTTTTTTTGCAAAATCCAGCTTGTATGAGCCGTCAGCTGATGCTCTGTAAACAGATCTGTAAACAAGCATTATAAGTATCGGAAGCCAGAGGATGGTCATTGGTCTGCAGCCGACAGCGCACGCCCAAAGTGAAAAGCTCAGTCCACCTTTGGCTTTGAGTGCGTAGTAGATGGACATCAAAGACAGAGTAAAGCACATATTTTGCGCAATGAACCATACATATCCGTTGATACCGATGAAAACAAAGCCGGAAGCGAGAAACAAAAATAACACAAAGAATATGATACTTTGAAGGCTTTTGCATACTTTTTTGTATATTTTGGCGGCGTAAATTGCACCGATGCAGGTTACTGCAAGAGCGATGAAGTGATCGGGCGTTGCCGACTTAAAAAGAATTGCGAATGGCAACAAAACAAAGCTTGGAAAAGGAGGGAAGCTCACGAAATATTTCCCATCGTATATAGCCAGCTCAAGCCAGGGATAGTCCTGTCCCAGGTCGAGATGTCCGTCAAGCCACGCTTGAGCTTGAAGGGAATACGAGTTGTATGGGTTTTCTTTCCACGGCCAAAGCCCCGTAAATGAGTAAACCACGACTATGCATCCAAGTATGGTCAAAAGGATGATATAGTACTCGGTTGGTATTTTTTTGATTTTTTCGGTAAATGTATTCACATTAATCCTCCAAAAGATACTTGGATTCGTTTCACACTGAATAAGCACGGTATTATAATATACGAAAACAGTTGAAAATTCAAGAAAAAAATGTTATCATATAACGTAAAGCTGATTTTTGGACGGCTTTTTGCGCTGTTTCGTATTCTACGCAAATCTGAGCCGAGGTCAAAGACCAGATGATCACTTCAATCGGAGGGAAAAAATGAAAAATCTGAAAAGGATACTTGCCGGTGGTCTTTTGTTTGCCCTGGTGTTGTCGTCAGTGGCGACTTATTCATCAAAAAGTATTGCAAAGACGCAAAAAGAGAATGAAGACAAAAAAGTTATCTGTATAGATGCCGGTCACCAGGCTCGCGCAAACACAAAGCTTGAGCCGATAGGTCCCGGTGCGAAGACAAAAAAAATGAAAGTTACCGGCGGATGTAGCGGCTGTGTAACGCACGTACCCGAGTATAAGCTTACTCTTGTAATAGCAAAAAAACTGAAAAAAGAGCTTGTTAAACGCGGTTACAAGGTTGTGATGGTACGCACAAAAAATAATGTAAATATCTCAAATTCTAAGCGTGCAAAAATAGCCAATGATGCAAAAGCTGATGCGTTTATCAGGATACATGCCGATTCGTCAAGCAGCTCGGCAGCGGTTGGTGCAATGACCATCGCTCCGACACTCAAAAATAGTTATATGTCCAAATCAAACCGCAAAAAAAGCCAAAAGCTTGCAAAGTGTGTGATCAAAAAGTTCTGCAAAGCGACGGGTGCGAGATCAAGAGGCGTTTGGAAGACCAATACAATGTCAGGCATCAATTGGGCAAAAGTCCCCGTCACTATCATAGAAATGGGATTTATGAGTAATCCCGGTGAAGACAGAAAGATGCAAAAAAAATCATATCAGAAAAAAATGGTCAAAGGAATCGCAGACGGTATCGATTCATTTTTGAAATGATTATGGGAGGGATTATATGAACAAGATTATCACTATCAACAGACAGTACGGAAGCGGCGGAAGAGAAATCGGAAAAAAGCTTGCCGAGTGCTATGATATCCCGTTCTATGACAACGAGATCATCTCAAAGGCTGCAAAAGAAACAGGCTTTGCTGAGGCAGCGTTTGAGAGAGCCGAGGAAAAAGCAACCAACAGTCTTTTGTATTCGATCGCAATGGGAATGAACGTATTTTCAACGCAGGATATCGGATATGCGGGCTTATCACTGGATGACAGGATATTTCTTGCACAGGCAAATGTCATCAAAAAATTTGCCGAGAGCGGTCCATGTATCATAGTAGGAAGATGCGCAGACTATATCCTCAGAAACAGAGATGACATAGTAAATCTTTTCATTTCTGCGTCTGTTGATTTCAGGATCAGAAGGTCTATAGAAATAGATATGTTGCCGCAGGCAAGGGCAGCTGAGCTTGTTTTGAAAAAAGATAAAACAAGGGCGAATTATTATAAATATCATGCCGGAGAACGCTGGGACAATGTACTTAATTATGACCTTGCGATACGAAGCGATCTATCCGGTATCGACGGCACGGTAACCTGTCTGAAGGCTTACCTTGATGCTATGGAAGACTGATGTAAAGAGAATTCAATTTTGGATAAAGATATTCTTGAAAGGCTGAAAAAATGAGTACTAAAATAAGAACCAGATTTGCTCCGAGTCCCACCGGAAAAATGCATGTGGGAAACTTAAGAACAGCATTGTATGCGTATTTGATCGCAAAGCATGAAAACGGTGATTTTTTGCTGCGTATAGAGGATACAGATCAGGAAAGATATGTTGAGGGTGCGATAGATATCATCAATTCAACTATGCAAAAAGCGGGACTATCTCACGACGAAGGACCTGACAAGGACGGTGGCGTGGGACCGTATGTGCAGAGTGAGAGAGTTAAGACCGGTATATACATGAAGTATGCAAAAGAGCTTGTAGATAAAGGCGAAGCATACTATTGTTTTTGTACAAAAGAAAGACTTGAAGAACTTCACAGACAGGTAGAGGAAAAAGGTGACGATGTTGCAAAGTACGATAAACACTGTCTGTCACTTAGCAAAGAAGAAGTAGAAGAAAAGCTTGCATCGGGGATACCGTATGTGATCAGGCAAAACAACCCAACCGAAGGAGAGACATCATTTGATGATGTTATCTACGGTACAATTACTGCACCAAATGCAGAGCTTGATGATATGGTACTTATCAAGTCTGACGGGTATCCGACATACAACTTTGCCAATGTTGTTGACGACCATTTGATGGGGATAACTCACGTTGTCAGAGGAAACGAATACCTCTCGTCTGCACCGAAATACAACCGTCTTTACCAGGCGTTTGGATGGGATATCCCGGTATATATCCACTGCCCTGTCATCACTGACGAAAACCACAAAAAGCTGTCAAAAAGATCAGGTGCTTCATCATTTGAGGATTTGATGGAGCTTGGATTTTTGCCGGAGGCAGTAGTGAATTATGTGGCACTTCTCGGGTGGAGTCCGGCTGAGGACAGAGAGATATACAACCTCGATGAGCTTGTAAAAGTATTTGATTACAAAAGGATCAATAAATCCCCTGCAGTATTTGATATAAATAAGCTTCGCTGGATGAATGGGGAGTATATAAAAGCGATGGATGATGAGCGTTATTACAGCTATGCGCTTCCCGAGATTGACAAGGTTATATCATCCGATATCGACAAAAAATACATAGCCGATCTGGTTAAATCAAGGATAGAAGTATTTACCGATATCGCAGAAAAAATCGACTTTTTTGAGGCGCTTCCTGATTATGATATCGAGATGTATACTCACAAAAAAATGAAAACAAATTCGGAGAATTCTTTGGAAGCATTGACAGAGATACTTCCCGAGCTTGAAAAGCTTGAAAGCTTCGATCATGACAGTTTGGAAGCTGTTGTAAAAGCGTATGTCGAGAAAAAAGAGTGCAAAAACGGACAGATACTTTGGCCGCTTCGTACCGCTGTTTCAGGTAAGCAGATGACACCGGGCGGAGCGTATGAAATAATGGAAATACTAGGAAAAGATGAGTCGATAGAAAGGATAAAAACAGGTATCAAAAAGCTTTCATAGATGAAAACAAGCAAGGCACAATACGACGCGATACATCACGGCGACGGCCCGATGATGGTACTTGCGGGACCCGGAGCGGGCAAGACATATGTGATCACAAACAGGATATATAACCTTATATCCGAGTATGGTGTTTTGCCCGAACAGATATTGGTTGTTACTTTTTCGAGGGCGGCAGCGTCTCAGATGCGAGACAGGTTTGTTGCGTTATGTAAAGGCAAATATCATGGTGTATCATTTGGGACGTTTCACTCAATATTTTTCGGAATCCTAAAAAAAGCATACCGGTTCGAGAACAAAGATATAGTTACCGACAGTCTGAAGTACAGGCTGATCGGGGAGGCTATAGCCGAAACGGGGTATGAGGTTGAGGATAAACAGGAGTTTTTGGAGGATGTCGAGAAAGAAATATCAAGGATAAAAAGCGATCATATTGATATAGATAATTACTATTCATCGAGCTGTCCCGAATCAGTTTTCAAAAGCATTTACAACGGTTATCAGGAAAGACTTCATTTTCACAGAGCGCTTGATTTTGATGATATGGTGCTCTACACATACGATCTTCTGACTCAGAGAAAAGACATCTTAGAGGGATGGCAGAGTATGTACAGATACATCCTTATCGATGAATTCCAGGATATAAACAGACTCCAGTATGAAAATATAAAAATGCTTGCAGCGCCCGAAAACAATATTTTTATAGTGGGTGATGACGATCAGTCGATATATGGATTTCGCGGTGCGAGACCTGATATCATGCTTGGTTTCAAAAAGCAGTATCCGGATGCAAAAACTGTGTTGCTCGATATGAATTACAGATCAACATCACAGATATTATCTGCGTCAGGTAAGCTTATTTCTGCAAATAAAAAAAGATACAAAAAAGAGATTAAATCATACAACGGAGAGGGAGAAAAAGTCCATATAGGATCGTATTCAGACCTCCGCTCAGAGGCTGAGCAGATATGTACTCAGATAAAACAATACCTTGATGTAGGGGTTGAGCCGGAGCAGATCGCAGTTCTGTTTCGAACAAATATCCAGATGCGGACCATAGCCGGAAAGCTTATGGAGTATGGTTATGATTTTTCGATGAAAGAGTCATTGCCGAACATTTTTAAAACATTTGTCGGCAGAGATATAATAACATATTTAAAGATCGCGCTGGGGGATAATTCAAGGGAATCATATCTCAAGATCATAAACAGACCTGTCAGATATATCAGCAGAAAAGCGTTTACCGGTAGAACTGTAAATATGCGCGAAGTCAGAAATTATTATTTCAAAAACAATCAGTACTGGATGATAGACAGGATAAAAGAATTTGAAAGTGACATACTGGCATTGAAAAATATGACACCTATGTCGGCTATTCATTATATCAGATATCAGATAGGATACAATGATTATCTCAAAGAAAAGGCAAAAGAAAGCGGAGTAAAACCGGATGACTGGATCGAGATTGCAGATGAGATAGCGGAGTCAGCATCGGGAATGACGAGCATATATGAGTGGCTTTCTTTTGTGGACGGCTATGAAGAGCAGATGAGAGAAAAGCAGGGAAGCAAGGAAAAAAAGACATCGGGGATCCAGCTTATGACGATGCATTCAGCAAAAGGACTTGAGTTTGATGTTGTATTTATACCTACAATAGTTGACAAGGTTTGCCCGTACAGGAAGGCTGTTCTTCCGGCTGAGATAGAGGAAGAGAGAAGGATGTTGTATGTTGCCATGACTCGCGCAAAGGAAAAACTTCACCTATCTTATGTCCGAAAAAGGCACAACAAAACTGCGACCGTATCCCGTTTTTTAACAGAGATAGATCCCGGACTCGCTTGAAAAAAATACAATTTAAAAAGTACAATAATTATAAAAAAATGGAGGAAAAACGAATGGAATTACCTGATCTTAATGAAATGGATGATATCATTCTTGATATCGAGGAAGAGGATGGAACAACGACGGAGTGCCAGGTTATCGCAATGTTTGAGTACGATGACGCAGCGTATGCGGCACTTACACCTACGGATGAAAATATCGCTGAGGCGTATCTTTTTGCCGTTGAATTTGAGGACCAGGGAGATGAGGTCGAGTTCACTCTTTCAAATATTGATGACCCGAAGCTTCTTGAGGAGGTTGGCGGTGTTTTTGAATCGATCATGGAACAGGTCGATGATGACGGAGAGCTTCCTGAAAACATCGAAATAGACACAGATGACTCAAGTGAAGGAGCTGACGGTGATGACGACAGTCAGTGGGATGAATTTATCCACAAAAAGCTTGATGAATTGTAAAACAATTAAACCGGATTAAGCGACGAGCTTCACAAATACATATATGTCAAATGCTACTATTCATCAGGGAGAGAACAGAAAATGAGTAACGAGATGACCGGAAAAAACGGCGAAAAGCTTTCAAAAATGTGGCTTGCGCCACTTATCATAATGATCGCAGTCGTGCCGCTTATCACCATAATTCACGTGTATGACTGCGGGCTTGAGAAAAATGCCTGGTTTTCCGCTGGTGGAAGGCTGAATGATTTTTTCCTGTATTATAAAGCTCTTGCGATCCGTGCAATGGGCATTTTTGCGTTATTCTTTTTGATCTACTTGATGGCATTCTATGACAGGTCTTTTTTGAACAAAAGGTCTGTGGTGCCACTTGTCTGTCTGGGGCTTTTTGGCATAGGGTCTCTTGTTTCGGCTATTTTTGCATCACATACATACGAGGCATTTTTCGGAGGATATGAGCAGTTCGAGGGATGGCTTGTTTTGTTTGCTTATATAGCTTGCTTCCTTTTGGCGTTTGGATTTCTAAGGACTGTTAAGCTTGTCAGATTTATTCTTGATGTTGTTATGATAGCAGCCGCAGTGGTCGGGATTCTTGGGTTTTTCCAGGCAATAGGTATAGACTGGATCCAAAGCGACTGGGCAAAGATGATACTTACACCGGAGCTTGCGGGTGGTATGGACCTGTCGAAATTCAACATAAAGCTAAACTTCGGAAAAGGTATGTCTTATGTGACATTGTACAATCCGAACTATGTTGGTTCGTATGTTGCCCTTATCCTGCCGTATTGCGTTTTCAATGTGATATGCGGAGAGAAGCTTTGGAGGAGGATTACAGCGTCCTTGACTTCTATCCTGCTTGTGATCACACTTCTTGCATCAAAGTCTCTGACCGGAATTCTCGGAGTTCTGATAGCCGGTGTTGTTGCCGGTATACTTATTCTTCCTAAGCTTAAAAAAGCAAAAATTATCGCGATCTCCGGAACTGCAATTCTCATTGGAGCCGCGGTCAGTATCGTTATCCTTCAGCCGTCATTTTTTGCAAAGCTGTTTGGAGAGGGAACGGAGAATTATTATATAGAATCGATGACAACTTCTGAAAACAAGATAAATATAACAACAGGCTCAGGCAAAAAAATGATTGCTGAAATAAACACAAATGAGCTCAAAAACTCGATTGGAAATATAAAAAATATAGTTAAACTAAAAGATGATTCAGGTAAAGAAATTAAAACTGATCAGGGCGATGATATGATGTCAGTAACCGTATCGGAAGAAGGTTACGAGCCGATCAGATTCAGCCAGTCGTTTAGATTTGCTGAAGCGGATGAGTACGAAAACTACAAAAAAGAATATGATATTTTTGTGGGAAACTATGCGACAAGCTCGCTAAAAAGCGGACTTGATGAGGAAACGGATAATGGATCGATCCCTCTGATATCCGTGCAGGATGGACAAAATATCTGGAATTTCACTCCGGTAGAGGATGACATTTATATATACAATTCTTTCAATAGGATTGATACACTAAAGGATGTAGAAAAAGCAGGGTTTAAAAACAAGTATTATTTTGCATCCAGGAGAGGATATATATGGTCGAGGACCATACCTCTTTTGACAGAACATCTGTTGATAGGAACAGGTCCTGACAACTTCGTTTACGCATTTCCAAATGATGATTATGTTGGGAAAAAATATATGGGTTATGAGAACCAGACGATAACAAAGCCTCACGATATGTATATGCAGATATGGGTTCAGGATGGGTTGCCTGCGCTACTTGGATTTCTTGCATTATATGTGGTGTTTTTGATACGGGCATTTGTCCTGTGCTTTTCAAAGAAAAAGATTGATGCAAAAACAGAGCCTGTATATAAAAATGTTGTGATCGTGACCGCTGCAGCTGCAACAGGCTATCTGATAGTGGGATTTGCCAATGATTCAACTATCACAGTAGCACCTGTGTATTGGTGTCTGCTTGGACTGGGTTATGCATGCGAAGGAGTTGCGGATACATCCAGACTATGATTCGGAGTGCGGCCCGGACGATTCTTGCCAAAAATCATTTAAGAGTTTATCTACATCAGAAAGATCGGTAGTCTTGATATTTGACCATTCCCTGGGCAGAAGTGAACGGTATTCCGAGCGTGTAAATCTATCATCCAAAAGCAGTATCACGCCTCTGTCGCTTTCCGTACGGATCACTCGTCCCCCTGCCTGCAACACCTTGCTGAGTCCCGGGTACTTGTATGCATAGTCGAAGCCATGCGAGTATTTTTCTTCATAAAAGCTTCGATATAGCTCTCTGATATCACATACCATCGGAAGGCCGTTTCCAACAATGGCAGTGCCGATAAGCTTATCTCCCGGCAGATCTATCCCTTCCGAAAAAATACCTCCCATCACACACAGTCCCACTGTGCCCTCGCTGTCAAAAGCAGACAAAAATTTTTCGCGATCGGACTCACGCATTACCTTGTCTTGGACGAAAAGAGCATATTTGTCCGGAAGATTTATGCGTCCGGCAACCTCGTCCATAAAAGCATATGATGGGAAAAATACAAGGTAATTTCCGAATCTTGAAATCGCAAGCTTTTCGATATAGGTGGCTATCCTTGCATACATTTCCGGAGATCTTTTTTTGTACAGAGATGTGGCGTCTCTTGAAATAATGATCGTTCTGTTGTCTGGTGAAAACGATGTCTCTGCGTAGACGGCGGGGTCTGACGGTTCACCTCCGAGCTGCTGTTTGTAGTACTTTATCGGAAGCAGAGTTGCTGAGAAAAATATGCTTGATCGTATATTTTTGCAGATTTCATTTAGTCTGTCTCCGGGCTCTATACACCCGAGCGTCAGCTTGAAGTTTCCATCGTCATCCGTCTCCGTATAAATTTTGTAATTATCATCAATCTCATCGTAGATTGAAATAAAGTTTCTTGCATTGAAAAAAAGTTCAAGTGTTTTGTCTTTTTCGGGAAGTGTCCTGTCTCTGAAAATCTTGAAAATATCATCATACAATGCGATGGTTCTGTAAAGTTTAAACCCTATACTTCCTATATCATTTATCACAGTAAAGCCGTCAGAGGTTTTTTTGAGTTCCAAAAGTGATCTGTTTATACTGTCTAATGACATGACAAATGAATGCAGCTTGCTTTTTTTGGGGGCATTTTTTTCTTTTTTCTCTTCTTTTTTAAATGCCTTTGAAACAGCTAAAAAGTCTTCTTTTATAATGCTTGCCGAAAACATTTCCCTCGCGCGGTCAACGAGGTTGTGAGCCTCGTCTATAAGCAGGATGTTGTCTGTTTTCCTGCCGTCTCCGAAGAATCTTTTGAGCCTAACATTGGGATCAAAAACATAATTATAATCACAAATGATGGCATCACAAAACAGCGATGCATCCAGGCTTAGTTCAAAAGGACATACTTCGTATTTTTCCGCATACGAAAGGATAGTTTCACGGGTTATTTTTTCGCTTGTAGTTATCATTTCGTACAGAGCATCGTTTACCCTGTCATAGTGTCCTTTTGCGTAAGGGCAGTCGACCGGATTGCAAGAGGGCTTATCGAGTATGCAAAGCTTTTCTTTTGCAGTCAGGGTTATGGGTTTAAAAACAAGGTTTTGTTCTGATAATAATGAAAAACAATCCTCGGCAACGGTCCTTGTGATAGTTTTTGCAGTGAGATAAAAAATCCTCTCTGCTATGCCCTCGCTAAGTGCTTTTACGGAGGGGAAAACAGTAGAGATAGTTTTGCCGACGCCAGTCGGAGCCTGAATGAAAAGCTTACCTTCATTTGCGATCTGCTTGTAGGTATATGCGATCAGATCCTTCTGACCGGGACGAAATTCATATGGAAAACCAAGCTCGTCGATGGAAGCATTTCTTTTTATCTCGTGATCATGAGAATATATGGCCCAGGGCTTATACAGCTCGATCAGTTTTTTGAACCATTTTTTTATTTCTTGTCTGGTCTTTTTCTCTTTGAAACGACGGATGCTTTCTGTCTCCATCTGACAGTATGTTATCTGTACGGTTATCTCATCGGCAGGATCGTTTTCAAGGATCATATACGCATAGCACATAGCCTGTGCAAGGTGCAGAGGTTCAGGTGCATCCATATCTTTTATGGAGTGCATAACCCCTTTGATCTCATCGACAGTAAGCTCAGGTTCTACGGATGATTTTTTGCTTTTTTTGGAATTGATAGCCTTAGATTTATTTTTGTTTTTTTCGGTTTTATCTGCGGCATCTGTCGCGGGTCGGTAACCTCTGATGATACCGTCAGCACGACCTTCTATCATCAATGTGAAAAATCTGCCGGTTTCGGGACTTTTTATGCGTTTACACGTAGAAAGCGGGACCTCGGCTTCATAGCCGGGCCCCATTGATTTTTGTATCTTTCTGTGAATACGGCTGCCCATCTGCATAAGCTCCACAGATGGACCGCCTGTCTCCGAGGTGGTGATATCGCCCTCTCGCAGGATGAATTCAACGAGGTTGCGAACGGAGATTTTTGTTATTGATTCTGATTTTGACATATTTATATTTTGTTTAGTCGCTTTGTGCTCGGATTATCATAAGCACAAAAGCATAAGTCGGTGTTTACTAAATAACAGTTACAAGCTTTTTTTGATTACCTGTGAAAAGTAACCTTTATTCTAATGAGACGATATGAGTACATTATAAGGATTGGCAACCGATTTGTCAATGAGCTGATGTGGCAGAAAATCCTATATTTTCTTGACTTTTTCCCGAAAAAATGTATAGTAAAACTAAATGATAAATACAATTCAGGGGTGTATGTGGCACGCGAATAGAAAAAAATGAAAAAAGTTGCAACACTTCTGTGATCAAAATACTCTAATACATGAAAACCATCATTTGTGGCCAAAGTGATGGTACGACGTCGAAAAACAAAGTGAAAGAGTAAGGAGATAAGCTATGACAGATGCACAGTGGAAGCTTGTGAAGCAGGCAAAAAACGGTGATTCAAACGCTTTTGCGCTGCTGTACGAGAAATACTATAACGACCTGTACCGGTTCGCTCTTTGCTATATGGAAAACCCTGTTTTGGCGCAGGATGCAGTGAGTGAAGCTGTGTTGACGGCTTATGAAAAACTACCGGATCTGAGAAAAGATTCTGCTTTTAAATCATGGATTTTTTCGATAACCGCCAACACATGTAAACAGGCATTGCGAAAAAGAAACGAGGTTTCTCTTCCGGAGGACTATGACAAACCGGTCAGAGAAGACGGCTATGTGAGCCTGGAGCTGATGAGTCTTTTGAAATCTCTTGATGACAAGGAAAGGCTTGTAGTTACGCTCTCGGTTTTTTCGGGATACCGTTCGTCGGAAATAGCATCTATGCTTAAGCTTCGACCGGGATCTGTCAGATCCATTAAATCAAGAGCGCTTGAAAAGCTCAGGAAGAGTATTAGATGAAAAAATAATGATCATACTGAACAGGCGTTTAGCGAAGCGATGAATCGATAAAAACCGTATAAAAAAGATAAGGATTTATCTGCTTCCGGAAAGGAGACAAAATGAGCGATAAATATAATGATAAACCAATAAATGATGCATCGGACTTTGTCAATGCAAACGAAACTGCAAACAAGTCAGACGAATTGAATAATCCAAACAATATGTCTGAGGATGAGATTTATAACAAGATAAAAGACTACGCATCAGATATCAAAGCACCCGAAGAATTAAGCCCTGAAGTGATCAAAGAAAAGCTAAAAACCGTTTCGCAAAGATCAACAAAAAAATCCTTCGGGTGGAAACAGATCACTGCGATCGCCGCAAGCTTTGCAGCCCTTGTAACAGCAGGTGCACTTGGATTTGTTTTGTTGAGACCGACAGCAAATAATGCAAACGATAGAGGAATTGTAGTCTCAGACAGTAACGAAGAATCCTCCGCGATATCAGATGAGATAAATGGTGAAAAAGAGCTTACATACGAAGAGATAGGAAACATCATCAACAATTACAATGAAACGTACAACAAAAACGGAAGGATCGGTATCAAGACATTTGGAAATACAGGTGCGATCCCTGAAGAAGAAGCTGTAGAGGATGCAGGTGATACTGCACCGGCGGATGAAAATGGCTCTACCTCACAGAACTCTGCTAAATCAAGTGAAGCCGGACAGTCTGCAAATGATTATTCCGAAACAGATCGTCAGGTTGACAGTGTGGCTGAGGGAGATATAGTAAAAACTGACGGAAAGTACATCTATACAGTTGAAAGCTCGATGGACGGTTACAAGGTCCATATCATCAAGCCTGACGGAAAAAATTCAAGAGAGATCTCTGTTGTCAGAGTCGATCAGGCTGATTGCAGAGAGATGCATCTGTATGGCAACTATCTCATAACAATGGGTGAAATATGGAAGGGTATGGACTTTGCGTACGCGGCCGGTAAAGCTGATGATGAGAGCTATATTGAGCCCGAAGAAACTGAAGTTCACATATTTGATATTTCCGATCCGGAATCTCCGACAGAGGTGAAAAAACTGACAGCAAGCGGAAGCTTTGCAACCTCAAGAATAAGTGAAGACTATCTGTACATTTTTACTGAAAAAATATATGCAAAAAATCACTATGATGTCACCCTTCCCAAAAGCTATATCCCTTGTATTGACGGCGAGATGATACCGGAAGAAAGGATAAAAAAAGCCGGTGACAGAGATATAAATAACTACATGATAATGACATCGGTAAGCCTTTCGGACCCGACAAAGACGGTTGATTCTCTGGCACTTCTTGGTGGATTTGCAACCTACTATATGAATCAAAACAACATTTATATCGCGAGAAGATTGTACGATGAAGACTACGATAAATCCTGCATTGTTCGCGTATCGTATAAAGATGGAATGTTCAAAAAAGAAGCAGTGAAAAAGATAAAGGGTGTTATTGAAAATTCGTATTATATGCACGAGTACAAAGGCAATTTCTGCTTCGTTTATATGCGCTTTGGAAATCTGGTGAGAAGGGGGACCAGCAACGGTCTTTGCGTGATGAACAGCGATCTGAAGGTGCTTGGAGAGCTTGAAAATGTAGCACCCGGAGAGACTATACAGTCATCATACTATATTGACAATATGGCGTACTTTGTAACATACAAAAACACGGATCCCGTATTTGCGGTAGACTTATCCGATCCGACTTCTCCTACCATCAAAAGCGAATTAAAAATACCCGGATTCTCATCATATCTTCACAGTTTTGGAGAGGGACAGCTGATAGGCATAGGCTATGGACAGGACGATGGAGATCAGTGGGATGCGACGACCAAGCTGTCGCTTTTCGATATCGGAAAAGACTATGATATAAAAGAGATCAGCAAGGTGTTTGGACCCAAAGAATCTCAAAACATAGCAGATCAGAATCACAGAGCAGTATTTGTGGATGAGGAGAGAATGCTTGTAGGACTTGGATTGGACGGCTGGTACGATGAGAAAAGCGAGTCGCTTACCCGATATCAGATATACAAACAAAAGGGTGATGAGCTGAAGCTTGTTCTTGATAGAAAACTATCCGGTATAAGCCTTGAAAGCAAAGGTATCTATGGTGTTCGTGGCGTAAGGATAGGTGAAACATTTTATATCTGTGACTGCTCAGGCGTGCTTGATGTAGCGGACCTGACAGAACTTTGATCGAAAAAAGACCGAAAAATCGAAGTCTTTTGCAAAAAGTGTTGACAAAAGCACCTCCCGGTGGTATTCTACATTCATAGAAAACCATGGGAGGTGTCTTTGTTGAGATCAAGAAAACACTTTTTATCATTGTTTATTATCCTTTCACTGATGACGGGGATTGTTTGTCCTGCTGCAGGCACTGATGCTGATTCAGCAAATGCGGCGACCGGGATGATAAACGATTTTTCAAAGGTTTGCAGTTCGGCGAGCGGAAGCGCGGCGAATATAAAATATACAAAAAAAGTATCAATCGGAAAGATCAGGAAAAAGCTGAAAAGTCAGTCATCGACTACTATTATGTATACCAAAAACAGCAGCAAGGAATCAAGATTGACCTGCTACGGGTTTTATTTCAATGTGTGGAAAATACCTCACACAGGCTACGGAGATGAGGCTGAGACCATCACTCTTTACCCGGTGATAAAAGCCAAAAAGAAGGGGTCGTCATCGACTCTGTCCCTTGGTATACTGTTTAATTCCAATGTAAAGGTTCACTCAAAAACCAAGCGTAAGTATAAAAAAATGACAATCTCCGGTGGCGGACAGAAGTTTACGATCAGCGGAAGTACCTCCACGAAAAGAAAGCATTTCGGTGAATTTGTCGGGTGGAAGATTTTTACCAAAGGGACATTTACGATATCGAAAAATTCAAAGGTGAATCTGAGTCGCCTTGAAAAACTTGAAAAGATAATGTCTTCAAATAACCCTACGATCAGGTTCAAGGATTCTGTCAAGAAAAAGACCTATAAATGCAGTATCGGAAGTCTGGGTGTGAAAAACATGAAATCGATGATAAAGAAGTACAAAAAGCTTCTGAAAAACTACCAAAAGAAGTGAATGCAGTAAGCCAAAACACAACAGAGTTCGATGAGGCTTTGAATGAGCATGCTTACTTGCAAGATCTAAGTGAGAAGAACGGACATTTCCGAATGGATCGATCACCCGTGAAAAAATGTCGGAAAAATGCTGAAAACTTGACATTTTTCTATATATAGAGTATAATTTACAGGATATACCTATCATATGGTGTATCCTGTATTTTTATTATTATTGAAAAGGGGAACTTCATGAACGGCATTCATAGAAAAAGATATGTAGTGGCAAAGCTGTTTCATATGGCTGTGTCCATAGCCATCTTTTATATATGCTGGCTTTTGTTCAGATACAAAGCTCTTTCTTTCAGGGGCGATATTGCCTACAGATATAATTATTATGTCTGTGCGGGCTATGCAGTTATACTGTTTTTCTTTAACAGGACCTACAACGCTTATCTTTTGGGATTCAGCAGGATCAGGTCTCTTGCGATGGCGCAGTTTTTCGCACAGGTTTTCAGTGTGGGTGCGATCTATGTCGTTGTAAGTATCAGCTGGAATTCACTTAGAAATCCTATCATTTTCATACCGATGCTTTTTGTTCAGGGGCTTATCGACTGTTTCTGGTCTTATTTTGCGAGCATGTTTTACTACAAGAGCAATCCTCCAAAAAAAACAATACTTATATACCGAAGCGAGATAGACAAAAGAAGGTTCGGCTCCGTGATGGGAAAGCCGGTCGGAAGGATATACAAGGTTGTCGAGGAATTTGAGTATTCGGGAGATGTTTTCAGCGAGGTCCAGGAAAGGCTTGAGGGGTTTGAGGCTGTGTTTGTGGCAGGCGTCAAATCGCGTTGCAGAAACGGTATCTCCAAGTATTGTGTCGAGAACAATATCCCCGGGTTTTTCTTGCCGCACATAGGTGATGTATTGATGCGCGGAGCGACTCATATTCAGACTTTTTCGTCCCCTGTTTTGTTTTTCTCACACAAGCAGATCGAGCCGGAGTACATTTTTTTCAAAAGACTTTTTGATTTCGTTTTTGCATTGTTTGGACTTATCGTTGCGTCACCTGTCATGCTTATCACCGCTATTGCGATCAGGCTGTATGACAAAGGACCCGCGATCTACAAACAGGTACGACTTACAAAAGACGGAAAAGAATTCAAGATATACAAATTCAGAAGTATGCGTATAGATGCCGAAAAAGACGGTGTCGCAAGGCTTTCGACCGGTGACAAGGATGACCGCGTCACGCCTATCGGAAGACTTGTCAGAAAATGCAGGATAGATGAGATACCTCAGCTTTTCAACATATTGAAGGGCGATATGAGCTTCGTCGGACCGAGACCGGAAAGACCTGAGATCGCGGAGCAGTACTACGCACAGTTCCCGAGCTTCAAGCTCAGACTTCAGGTAAAAGCAGGGCTTACCGGGTACGCGCAGGTTTACGGTAAATACAGCTCGGATCCGTATGAAAAGCTTGAGTTCGATCTTTTGTACATCAATGATATCAGTCTGGCGACAGACCTTAGACTTATCTTTGCAACCTTCAGTATCCTGGGCAAATCAGAGAGCACCGAAGGCATCAAAGAAGGCGATACCACAGCCGGAGAGTATATGAATCCTATAGATGTCGACGAGGGCAAGGTCGAGGGAGATGAACAATGACCGGACAGATAATAAACGAGACTGAGATCAATTCCGGTGCAGTTGATGTTTCCGTGATAATTCCTGTCTACAATGGCTCGAAGGTCATCAGGTACGCCGTTGATTCTGCCCTGGCTCAAAAAGCCAACCTGGAAGTGATAGTTATAGATGACTGTTCAAGCGATGATATAGACGAAGTGATGGAGCATTATTCGGATGACAGTCGGGTTATTTTTATAAAAAATGAACAAAACCTCGGTGTAGCAAAAACAAGAAACAAAGGTGTTTCGATGGCACGCGCAGAGTATGTCGCATTTCTTGATGCAGATGATATATGGCGCGAGGGAAAGCTTGAGGAACAGATCGGCAAAATGAAATCCGAGGGTGCCGTCCTATCATCGACGGGTAGGGAGCTTATGGATGCGTCGGGAGTGAGTACCGGCAGGGTTATCCCGATAATTGAAAGGATAGAGTACAAGGATATCCTCAAACACAATATGCTATCGACCTCCGCTGTCGTTGCAAAAAAAGAAGTGCTTTTGAAATACCCTATGGAGCACGATGACAGTCACGAGGATTATATAACCTGGATAAAAATAATAAAAGAATACGGCTTTGCGATAGGCATAGATAAGCCTTATCTTTTGTACAGATTGAGTGAGGGAAGCAAATCAGGCAATAAATTTAAGTCTGCAAAAATGACATACAAAGCATACAGATATGCAGGGCTTGGCGTGTTTTCGGCTCTGGGACATTTTTTCACATATGCTTTTAACGGAGTAAAAAAATACTATGGCTGACAAAAAATTCGCGCTCAAACAACGACTGAAAATGCTCATGCAAAACGTCCTTTTGCCGGCGGTATACAGAGTCGGATGCATGAGGTCTGTTGATGAAAAGCTGATTGTTTTTGCGGACGCTCATCACGACAAAAGACCGGTGAGTATGGAGCGACTTGTAAAAGAATTGGCGAGGCAGTCAAAAAAAGAAGAGCATACTGTCAGGATCGTGGAGCGTTACCACGACTATGCAGGGATGGGATTTGTCGGACAGTTTAAGGACGCCTGCTCTTTTATGTGGCTGTATGCAAAAGCAGGGTGTGTCATTATATGTGATAATTATATGCCTGTTGCAGCCTGCAAAAAAAGAAAAAAGACTAAAGTTATCCAGCTCTGGCATGGTCCGGGAGCTTACAAAAAATTCGGTTATGATTCCGATGATGATATACCCTCGTATTACAAAGGAAATGTGTTCAAAAACTATGACCTTGTGACTGTTTCGGGGAAAAAATGTGTCGCTCCTTTCACAAGCGCGATGCGACAAAAAAAAGGTATTGTCAGACCTATCGGTATCAGCCGTATGGATGAGTACAAAGATGAAAAATATATAAAAAAATGTTATGATAAATTTGAAAAGCTTTATCCCGAAGCAAAAGGAAAAAAGACAATACTATGGGCACCAACATTTAGAGGAAATGCAGGAGACCCCTCGCTTCCGGGAGTTGAAGCTATAGATGAATTAAAAAAAGAACTGGGAAACGACTGGTATGTGATATCAAGTATCCATCCGCATTTGTTTTCAAGGTACGACCGGGACGATCTCAAAGGCAGGATGCCGACGGAACAGATCATCCCCTGTGTGGACATTTTTGTCACGGATTATTCATCAGTATTGTATGACGCCTGCATACATGAGAAAAAAATGCTTATGTTTGCACCTGACATCGATGAGTTTGTGAGTGCCAGGGGAACCTATATGAGTATGGATGAGTTTCCGGGCGAGATCGTAAGTGACAAAAGTAAGCTTACACAAGCTGTTATAAATACCTACGATAATTACGATCACGCAAAACAGCAAAGGTTCATAGATGATTATCTGGCGGCCTGCGACGGACACGCCACGGAAAGGATCGTTGATTTCATACAGGAAAATGTCTAAAAGATGACATACTATAGTGTTACAATGACAGTTTGAGAGGAGAGGAGTTATGTCAACCTATTTCAAGGATTTCTGGAACAGGAGATTCCTTCTGAAAGAGCTTGTACTCAAAGGCATCAGGCTCAAATACCGCAAGTCATACTTGGGTATCATATGGTCGCTGATAGAACCGCTACTTACAACAGTGGTTCTTGTTACTGTTTTTGGAGTTCTTTTCAACAGATTGAAAGATCCGTCATTTCCGGTTTATATCATGTGCGGAAGACTGATCTATTCATTTTTCTCGACAGGAACAAAAGGCGCCTGCAAAGAGGTTAGGAAAAATTCCTCAATGATCAAAAAGGTATATGTACCTAAGTACTTGTATCCTTTGTCAAACATTATTTTTAATTACGTTATATTTTTGATATCATTGGTTGTTTTGATTCCGGTTATGATCTACTCAAAACAGATGCCGACACTTATGATATGGCAGATGTTCCCCGCCCTTATAGAACTGTTTATCCTGGTTTTGGGAGTGGGACTTATACTTTCGGTGATGGATGTGTTTTTCAGAGATACGGAGTATCTTTGGACTGTTATTTCGATGATCATTATGTATATGAGTGCGATATTCTATCCGGTGGAAAGACTTATGAAAACAGGGTTCGCCTGGATACTCAAATACAACCCGCTGTTTTGTATCATCGATCAGATGCGCGGGGCTATGATGGGATATACGGTCACTTGGAAAGAGTATTTGTATCCACTTGTTGTTTCGGTTCTGCTACTGATCATAGGAATAATAGTGTTCAAGAAAAAACAGGATGATTTCATCCTTCATCTGTAATTGATATTATAACAGGAGTTACAAAAAAATGACCCAAAACAAAAAATTAAAACCGACCATAGAGGTTTCACACCTGACGATGAAATTCAATCTGAATCAGGAAAAGCATGATTCGATCAAGGAAGCCGTCATAAGTCGATTCAGAAGAAAAGAAAAAAGACAAAATGATGATTTTTACGCGCTTTCCGATGTGTCATTCACGCTTCATCCGGGGGACAGAGTCGGGATACTTGGACTAAACGGTGCAGGAAAAAGTACCCTCCTAAAAGCTATCGCAGGAGTGTACAAGCCTACCGAAGGATATGTGAAAAGAAAAGGAAAAATAGCACCTCTTCTTGAGCTTGGCGCTGGATTTGACAAGGAGTACACTGCCAGGGAAAACATATATCTATACGGTGCCGTGCTTGGATATACAAAAGAGTTTATAGATTCAAAATTTGATGAGATCATACGTTTTGCAGAGCTTGAAAAATTCGTCGATGTTCCTGTGAAAAACTATTCGTCGGGAATGAAGTCAAGACTGGGATTTGCGATCTGTACCGCAGTTAATCCGGAGATACTCATACTTGATGAGGTACTCTCAGTCGGCGATGCGAGATTTAGGAAAAAATCAGAAGCGCGCGTAATGGAAATGTTTGAAGGTAATGTCACCGTGCTTTTCGTGTCACACTCGCTTGAACAGGTGAAAAGGATATGCAACAAGGCATTGATACTCGACCACGGAGTACTAACTGACTTCGGGGATATAGATGAGATAGCGGAAATCTACGAGGGTATAATCGCAGGCGATGAGGAATCACAACAAAAGAAAGAACTCGCGCAGAAAAAGAGAAGAAGGATCCAGCGAAAAGCCAGATACAAAGATGCCTATCTCATTATGAAAAAGAAAGGTCTCACTATGGATGAGGTTCTGGAATTATTTGAGGTTTCGGACAAGATGAGGCAGTATTATATCGATGGTATAAATGAATACGCCAGAAAGCAGGAGGAAAAAGAAACAGAAGAAAACTGATCAAAGAGAGAAAAAACATGGAAAAGCAAAATGATATACCCTTAAGGGAGTTTCAACTCATTCTTTTGGGAATACTAAAGGATGTTGCTGATGTGTGCCGAAAAAATAATATCAGGTTTTATCTGGGCGAGGGCAGTATGCTCGGCGCAGTCAGGCACAGCGGCTTTATCCCATGGGATGACGATATAGATATCCTGATGTACCGTGATGATTATGAGAAGTTTTTGGAGGTCGCGCCAAAAGCTCTCGGAAGCAGATATGAGGTACAGGCAAGGGGACTTACGGAGAATTTTTGGAATGTATACGGGCAGGTCAGACTCATCACGGATGACGAAAGACTGTGTCAGGGATATATCTCACATTTGCTGAAAAACAACGGTCCGTTTGTGGACATTTTTCCTATGGACTATGTGCCAAAGGCATCGGGTGCAGGTGTTTCGTTTAATTCATTTCGCATAAAGCTTTACAAAGCGATGCTTACATACAAATTCAAAGTTTGTGCTCCGGCAAGTCCAAAAGGAAAGATGATAAAT
This sequence comes from uncultured Lachnospiraceae bacterium, assembly GCA_947166015.1. GTDB lineage: Bacteria > Bacillota > Clostridia > Lachnospirales > Lachnospiraceae > Eubacterium_F. The sequence continues at coordinate 9,555 of CAMVCQ010000001.1, read as the reverse complement.
ATCCTTTCAAAGCTATACAAGTCGGATTCATTATTTAAAAAAATAAAAAAAATATCCAAAAAGCATGACAAGGAAAAGCTTGAGTACACAGTAAGCTACTATACAACACATCCGATCAAAAACCAGGTGGCTCCGTCAAGCTGCTACGATGAGGTTTTGGAAATTGATTTTGAAGATACAAAAATGCCCGTACCGAAAGGATACGATGAGGTACTTACAATTATTTACGGCGATTATATGACACCGCCGAAGGAAGCGCAGAGGGTTCAAAAACACAGCATAGGAAGTGAAAATTAAGATGAAAAAAAGAGTAATGGGAGTCATACTTGCAACAGCTATGTTTTTTTCAATTCTCCCGGCAAGCGAGTTTTCAACAGTCTCAAAAGCAAAATCAACATACGAAGGCACGGCAAACCTTCGGATTTTTTCGACTTCTGATCTGCACGGACAGAGTACTACGTTTAGCTATGATACAGCTTCGTTACATAAAAACGGATCGCTTGCGCAGATATCGCAGGTTATCAAGGACAGCAAAAAAACACTTAAAAACGGAAACTCACTCCTTGTCGATGTCGGAGACACGATATTCGGAATGGGAGCAAAAGCAATAAAAGAAAAAAGAGTGCCCATATCTTCAGATGAACAGTATATGTACAAGCTGATGAAATATATGGGATACGATGCTATCACGCCCGGAAATCATGATTTTGATTATGGGTATTCTTATGAGAAAAAGATTCTAAAGGCTTCAGGCCTGTCACCAAACACTGTACTGTGTAATGTAAGGGATGCAAAAACAAAAAAATTCCCCTGGTCACCCAGAAAAATAATCAAGAAAAAAGTTAAAACAACAAAAGGAAAAGAGTGTACGATAAAGATCGGGATCACAGGTGCAGTTGAGCCGGGCTTATCGACATACACTCCTTGGAAGGATGTGCTCGAGGTGACCGATGTTGTCGAAGCTGTTGAAGAGCAGGTTGAGCTTCTCAAGGAAGAGGGAGCAAACATTGTAGTAGTACTTGCGCACTCCGGAATAGGCCCGGAAGAGTACGAGGAAATGGGAGAAAATGTCGCTTATCAGCTCACGGAAATCGATGGCGTCAATGTGATATGTGCAGGACACACCCACAAAAACTATCCAGTAAAGGATGAAGAGTACACCAAGTCTATCAAAAAAATGTCAGGTGTTGCATCTTCCGGAAAAATAAACGGAAAAATAGTTGTTCAGGAGGAGGATCATGGACAGGCAGTCGGTATCACCGACCTTAAGTTTTCTTTTACAAACGGAAAACCAAAGCTGATAAAAAAAGATACCGCTGTCAGAAAAATAACCGAAAACGATCCCGAAGACAGCGCGATAATCAAAAAGAATACAGTTTATGATGAGGCTTTCAAAGAGCTTTTTGAAAACAGCGAGGCAGCTTGTGAAAACTCACACAATAATTATTTCGGAATGCTTGAGGACAATGCATTGGTTCAGATCACAAACGATGCAAAAATAGCTCACGCACAAAAGGTGATCAAAGACAATGCACCTGAGTACGCAGGGTGCCCTATCATTGCATCCACAACATACTATCAGGCAGGTGGAGATGCGCCTGACAACTACATAAAGTCATCGGGAGAGATAAAGCTTAAAGACCTGTTAAATGTACAAATGTATGCTCAGGAATGGGCTAAGTTCTATTATATCACGGGAGCACAGCTCAAAGAAGCTCTCGAGTGGCAGGCGAGTGCCTATATGTCTCCGGACGAGGATACTGATTCGATTTATGTCGATCCGAAACTGAACGAACAGTATGCTGCGGGGATGAGTCCGATACTTTCTCCTGAATGGGAAAAATGGGAAGGACTGAGCATTTTTGACGGAGTAGAATACGTCATAGATGTTTCCGGAGAGCCTCGTTACAATAAAGCCGGAAAGCTTATAAACTCTGATTCGCATCGTATCAAAAGTCTGACGCGCGATGGTAAAGAAATAAAAGACACCGATAAGCTTGTATGGGTCACGAGAAACATGACAACTACTCATTGGCCGATGATCGGTGAGGCTGTAAAAAACCAGCTCATAGTGAAAAAAACAAAACAGATGGCAGAGATCATAAAAGACTATGTAAAAGAGCAGGAGTCGTTCGGAACTCTGTCAATAAAAGCAGATGACAACTGGAGAGTAGAGTTTCCTGAAGGTGCGAATTATATAGTCAAAACATCGTCGGCAGCGTCCGAGTTTGTCAGCGCAAAAGAATGGTATGTCGATACCGTGGCATCCGAAAACGGATATGATTATTATCAGATAAAACTGGGAGATGAACCGCAGGATACTGCGGGACCGATGCTTGTCATATCAGCACTTGAAACTGCAAAAAGCGGAGATCCGATAGAGGTATCCGTGCAGACTTCGGATATATCAGGTGTTTCATCAGTTGTATATGCAAAAGGCAATCTGACAGAGTATGACTCGGGTTGGGGATCTGCATCCGCAGTATACAATCAAAAATTCACCGTTCGAGATAATGGTGAGTATTCCGTGATGGCCAAAGACAGAAAAGGAAACATAACCATCAAGCATATCAGGATAGGAAATATCGATCCGAATGTAGCCAATACACCAAAGGTAAGTAAGGTTAAAAATTCCTACACAGAGGTGAAGGGTTCCGCATCTGCAAATGCAAAGGTATATGTTCAAACCTCAACAGGTGTATATGAAACTACAGCTGCCGGAGATGGGACATATGTGTGTCCTGTTGAGGGACTTCTTGCCGGCAAAAAAATCTATGTTTGGCAGATAGATGCAAAAGAAAGAACCAGCGAAAAAGTTGCCGTGAAGGTCGAAAGAGGCGGTGCCAATAAACCGATAATAGACGAGATCACAAACAAAAAATCAGCGGTAACCGGAATGCTAAACGACTCCGGATATTGCAAGGTTGTAGCGATACGATCTAAAAAAGTATATATACCGAAAGGACAAAAATCCAAGTATAAAAATTCAAAGATATACAAAAAAAATAAAACAAAAAAAATAGTTGAAACAGACTATAGCTATGACAGTAACACAAAAGAATTCAAGCTGTCTGTGCCGAAAATATATGCGGATCAAAAAATAACAGTTCTATCGTATGACTGGATCGGCAGGTCAAGTCTTTCGGAAAAGTACAAGGTTGAGGATGTTGCACCGAACCAGCCGGTGATCGAAACAGTAGTTGCTCAGGAAGGTAAGGTTTATGGATATGTACCTTCTCCAAAGGCTGAGTCCTACAATATAAAAACGGAGATAGACGGTACTACTTATGCAGGTACTGCAGGCTCGGACGGAAAATTTTTGATAGATACAAAGGCTGTTTCTGCAGGAATAAAAGTCAAAGTAAATGCAAGTGATGTTGATATAAACGGCAAAAAAAGAACGAGTAAAAAAGCATTTGCAAAAGCGATAAACAGCTTCGAAGGACTCAAGAAAAAATCCGTTTCAAAAGCCGATATCGATGAAATGAATAATAAAGACACAACTATATCAGGATATATCACAGCATCTCCAACTGATATAGTGAGCCTGATCATGGGAAGTAAGCATTACTCTATCACTTATGACGAAAACGGAGAGTTCAAATACAAGCTGGAAGAACCGAAAAAAGTCGGTGCAAAAATAGGTATTCTGATCAGAAAACAGGACGGTACGATCAAATCATACAATTATATAAAAGTAACTCTTGCTAAGCCCGATGCGCCGATATTTGTGACTGACAAGGTTGATACAGATACGAAAAAGGTCATGATAAAAACAACCGAAAAAGCAAAGGGCATACTCAGAGTTGGGAAAAAACGCTATAAGTCGAAAAAGATCAAGAAAAAAGTGAAGGGTGATACCACCTGGTATTATCACACCTTCAAGATAAAAGAGCCGAAAAAAGGCAAAAAAGTCATCGCCTACCTGCAGAACAAAACCGGATACGGCAAAAAGACACTTCTTGGAAAAGTGAAGAAGGGCAAAAAGAAAAAGAAATGATGATATCATTCTGAGCGGGGAAAAATACGGATATAGTTGACAAAACCTCCGAAAAATGATAATATCAAAATGTTGCGTTGTGAATAATGAAAGGAGCCGGTTGATGAAGGCATTGATTCTCAACTCCGGGCTCGGACACCGTATGGGAGCGCTCACAAGCGAGCATCCAAAGTGTATGACCGAGATCGCGGGGAAAGAAACGATCCTCAGCAGACAGTTGAAGCTGCTTGAGGCGTCGGGAGTAAAAGAGGTGGTGATGACCACCGGATATTTTGACAAGGTACTTATTGATTATTGTGATTCACTTGGATTGTCGTTGAATATAGAGTTTATCAATAACCCCGTATATGACAAGACAAACTACATCTATTCTATATACTGTGCAAAAGATGCACTGCGCGATCAGGATATCGTTCTGATGCACGGAGATCTGGTGTTTGAGGAAAGCGTGTTGAAAGACCTTTTGGCCTGCGACAAAAGCTGTATGAAGGTCAGTTCCACAGCACCGATCCCTGAAAAAGATTTCAAGGCTGTCATCAAAGACGGATTTGTTCAGAAGGTCGGGATCGAGTTTTTCGACGATGTGAATGAGTGTCAGGCGCTCTACAAGCTGAACAAAGAAGACTGGAATGTATGGCTTGACTCCATCGAGAAATTCTGTGATGAAGACAACAAAAATGTTTACGCTGAGAATGCGCTCAATGTGGTTACCGACAAGTGCCGCATTTATGCATATGATGTAAAAGACAGACTATGTGCTGAAATTGACACACCGGAGGATTTGGAAATGATCAAAGAAAAACTGAATGAAGTAACCAATGGATCGGATAAGACGGTTTATATGTGTTTTTCAACAGATATGATCCACAGCGGACATATCGCCATTATCCGTAAAGCAGAAAAGCTTGGAAAGCTTACAGTGGGTATTCTTTCCGATGAGGCTGTTGCAAGCTACAAAAGATATCCTCTTTTGCCGTACGAGGAGAGAAAAACACTTTTTGAGAACATTGCGGGTGTTGCAAAGGTCGTAGAGCAAAAAGACTTGAGTTACAAAGCGGTACTCGAAGAGCTTAAGCCTGACTATGTTGTACACGGCGATGATTGGAAAGAGGGCTTCCAGAAGCCTATCCGTGACGAGGTTTGTGAGGTGTTGGCAAGCTACGGCGGACAGCTTGTGGAGTATCCGTACTCAAAAGAAGAAAAATACGAGGATCTCGAGAAGCGTTCCAGAGCAACACTCGGAATGCCGGATCACAGAAGAGGTCGTCTCAAAAAACTTATAGATATGAAAGGTTGCATCACTGCACTTGAGGCTCACTCAGGTATCACCGGACTTATCTGTGAGAACACAAAGGTTGTTCAGGATGGAAAAACATACCAGTTCGATGCTATGTGGATCTCATCACTTTGCGATTCTACAGCAAAAGGTAAACCGGATATCGAGCTTGTCGATATGACCAGCCGTTTTAGAACTATCGAGGATATCACAGAGGTTACGACAAAGCCGATCATCTTCGACGGAGACACAGGCGGACTTACAGAGCACTTTGTATATACGGTTAGATCTCTTGAGAGAATGGGTGTATCGATGGTCATCATCGAGGACAAGACCGGACTCAAGAAAAATTCTCTTTTCGGAACAGAGGTTGAGCAGACTCAGGATTCCATTGAGAATTTCTCAGCGAAGATCAAAGCCGGAAAAGCGGCTCAGAGAACAAAAGACTTTATGATCTGTGCCCGTATCGAGAGTCTCATACTTGAGCGCGGAATGGATGATGCTATCACGAGAGCGTTTGCGTTTGCAGATGCCGGAGCAGATGCGATCATGATCCACAGTAGGAAAAAAGATCCTTCTGAGATATTTGAGTTTATCAAACTCTTTAGAGAGAAAAATAAGACAACACCTATCGTTTTGGTTCCGACTTCATTTAATACAGTTTACGAAGAGGAATTCAAAGAGGCTGGAGCAAATGTTCTTATCTATGCTAACCAGCTTACAAGAACAGGCTTCCCGGCAATGCAGAACGCTGCTAAGCTTATTCTTGAGAATCACAGAGCGAAGGAATGTGATGATATCTGTATGTCGATCAAAGACATCATCACTCTTATCCCTGAAGAATGATCATTTTTAAGGATATGCCGGTGATCCGGTGTATCCTTAAGTCGCGTATCGGTACATTTTTTTATAGAATAAAAACAATTGGAGGATAAATAAAAATGAAGGTTCAGGATTTCATAGATACACTCGGAGTTGAGTTTTTTACGGGTGTTCCGGATTCGCAGCTTAAGGCACTTTGCAATTATCTCATCGACACATACGGGATTGATACAAAGCACCATGTGATCGCAGCTAACGAAGGAAACTGCGTGGGCGTGGCAGCGGGATATCATCTTGCTACAAACAAAGTTCCTCTCGTTTATATGCAAAACAGTGGTGAGGGAAATATCATCAACCCGCTTGCATCACTTCTCAATGACAAGGTGTATGCGATCCCTTGCGTGTTTGTGATCGGCTGGAGAGGTGAGCCGGGAGTACACGACGAGCCCCAGCATATCTACCAGGGTGAGGTTACCGTAAAGCTTATGGAGGATATGGGAGTGCCGGTGATGATCATCGGAAAAGATACCACGGTTGATGATCTGAAAGCTAAATGGCAGGAATTTGAGGGCGTTCTCAAAGAGGGCAGACAGGTTGCATTTGTAGTCAGAAAAGAAGCTCTCACATTTGACGGCAAGGTAAAATACTCAAACGAATACGATATTTCAAGAGAAGAGATCATCAAACATATCACTTGCGCAACAGGTGAAGATATGATAGTATCAACTACAGGAAAAGCAAGTCGTGAGTTGTTCGAGATCAGAGAGGCAAATTCACAGCCGCACGGATATGATTTCCTCACAGTCGGCTCGATGGGACATTCTTCATCGATCGCATTTGGTATAGCATATCAGAAACCGGACAAAAAGATATGGATCATAGACGGTGACGGAGCAATGCTTATGCATATGGGTTCATTGGCTTTGATGGGAACCAACGCTCCTTCAAATGTAGTTCATATTGTAATTAATAATGGTGCACACGAGACTGTCGGCGGACAGCCTACCGTAGCAGGAAAGCTTGACTTAGTTGCTGTTGCAAAAGGCTGCGGATATCCGAATGCTGTAAGTGTTGATTCATTGGATGCGCTTGACAAGGCACTTGAAGAGGCAAAGAACAAAAATGAACTCTCGCTTATCGAGGTTAAATGCGGTATAGGTGCAAGAGACGATCTCGGAAGACCGACCACTACCGCAAGAGAGAACAAAGAAAACTTCATGGAGTTTTTGGCTAAATAATCATAATTTCACATGATAACTCTAAAGAAACGCTTTTATGGGCGTTTCTTTAGTTGTGAAAAGAAATAAGAAAGGACTTAATTAATGAAGCAGTTATACGATCAGATGGAGCTAAACACCGAAGAGATACTTTTTGACCTGCAGGAGCTCGGACAAAAGCACGATATAAAAGGTGTTTTTGTTGTAAGTGGAAATACATACAAAAGGACATATCTTCCTAAGTACTTCGACGCCTTGGGTTGGAAGGTCACACATTTTTCGGGATTCTCACCAAACCCGGATTACAAAGAGGTTTGTGACGGTGTGGCGCAGTTTAAGGCAAGCAAAGCTGACATCATAGTTGCAGTAGGCGGCGGAAGTGCAATGGATGTTGCAAAAGCAATCAAGCTGTATGCAGACCTGCCCGAGGGTGTTGACTATATGAAGGAGGAGGAAAAACCGGCAAAGGTTCCATTTTTGGCGGTTCCTACTACAGCAGGTACCGGAAGCGACGGCAATGGAAACATTGTTTTCTATCGCGATGGTGTGAAACAGTCGTTGAATAATTCCAAGGTTGTGCCGGAGTATCTGCTTTTCGAGCCGAAATTTTTGGTGAGCCTTCCGGAGTATCAGAAAAAATCAACCCTTGCCGATGCTATGTGCCAGTGCATCGAATCAATCTGGGCAAAGGGCGCAACTGAAGAGAGTACAGAGTACGCTATGGAGGGACTTAACCTCATCTACGAGAACATGCTTCGTTATCTGCGTGGAGATATAGAAAGCTTCCCTGCTATCCAAAGAGGTGCATATCTTTCGGGAAGGGCTATCAATATATCAAAAACAACTGCAGCACACGCGCTTAGCTATAAGCTTTCATCTGACTTTGGTATAGCTCATGGACACGCTGTTTTGATGATGATCTCGCCTGTTTGCAGATCTATCGAGGAGTATCTGATCCACGAATGCGGTATCAATTCTTTGACTGTTCTCAAGCCGCCGTTTGACAGGCCTGTTGAGGAGATGACTGAGGAAGAGATAAAAGCTGTTGAGGATGGACCGAGGTACTATACGGATGAAAACGGTGAGCAGCATGTGATATCAGATGATGTGAGAGAGCTTCTTGAAAAGCTTTCAAAAATAATGAGCATACTGACACCGGGCAAAAATCCTATCAGAAATCTTCACAAGCAGATTTCATTTATCACGAGAATACTAGATATAAAAGATCCTGAGTATCCGGGAGAAGAAAAGCTCCGCGAGCTTGCGGGTGCGGTCAATGTTGAGCGACTCGGAAACAACCCTATCTCATATACAGAGGATAAGCTTGTTGATCTGTATATAAGAGCATTTAATAAAGTCAGGGTCGGAACACTTCTTGAGATGTATGACAGAAACCCTGAAAGATGGGCCAAGACAAGACAGAATTTCGAAGAAAGATATGGAAAAGATATATCAAAAAATGATATCATCGACGATCCGTTTTTTGAAAAGATCAGAGACCGTCAGAAGTTTGTGAGCGGGCTTCAGGAGCTTACTTTGGAGACGCTTCTCCTTACGCAGAAATTCCTTGATGAGCACGGACTTACATTCTATCTGGCAGAGGGTACACTTATGGGTGCGGCAAGGCACCACGGATTTATCCCATGGGATGATGATGTGGATATCATGATGCCGAGAGATGATTACAACAAGCTTGTGGAGCTTGACAGACAGGGGCTGATCCCGCCTGAGCTTCACTTTGACTCGCTCGAAAATAATCCGAAGCATTGGGTACTCGGTGCCAAAATGCAGCTTACAAGAAAGACGAATTATATCCAGAAAAAGGTTGAAAACCTGTCTGAATGCTGCGGACCGTATGTGGACATTTTTCCGCTCGAGTACTGGAAGGAAAGGTTTACGAAAAAGCAATACAAGGCTGACAGAGTCGTTAAATACTGCCGTAGAGCGCTGTTTATGAAAACAGGATACTCTATGGTACTTAAAGGATGGAAGAGAAAGGTATTCCTTCTCGCGCTTCCGTTTGTCAGCAATAAGTGGGTTGAGAATCTCGCTATCAAAAATATGACGAAATGGAAGCACACAAAAAAGACTAAATTTATGGTTAATCTTTGCAGCTATTATCCATTCTTTAAGGAAGTGTTCCCGATTTCGTTTTTCGGAGATCCGATCTACCTTCCTTTTGAGGGACATATGTTCCCGGTTCCGAGGGAGTATGATTTCATGCTCAGGACCATCTATGG